>NZ_JBYCLB010000479.1:0-4754 GCF_057473705.1 Mycobacterium sp. TH-M15
GTCTCCAGCCGCTCCAGCGCCTGCAGCTGGTCCGGCGTCGGCTTGGGTTCGAAGACGCCCTGGCTCAACAATTCCTCCATGGCGCGCGGGTCGCTCAGGGTGGCCGGGCTGAAGCCCTGGGCCAGCTCCTCGATGCCCCGGATGTCGATCTTCATCCCGCGGGCGTAGGCCTCCACCGCGCTGAGCAGCTGCCCGGCCAGCCACGGCACATGGGTGAACAGCCGGTGGTGGGCGGCCTCACGCGCCGCCAGGAAGGTGAGGAGCTCGCTGCGCGGTTGTTCCAGCCCGGCACCGAGCGCCTCGATCGCGCCGGGCAGCAGCGCCGCCACCCCGGTCGGCCCCAGCGGCAGCCCGATGTCGGTGCCGGTGAGCACCTCCCCGGCGAGCCGGCCCAGCGCCTGGCCCAGTTGTGACCCGAAGGCCATGCCGCCCATCTGCGACATCACCGACAACAGCGGCGTTGCCATGCCGGCCGCCTCCCGGGGCAGCGCGGAGGCCCAGACCGTGGAGATCTGTTCGGCCATCGGGTCGCAGAGCCGCCGCCAGATCGGCAGCGTGTGGTCCACCCAGTCCGTCGGCGTCCACGCGACGGCGCGGGTGGTTCCGGCCGGCAGCGACGTCACCCCGTCCAGCCAGGTCTCGGCCAGGTGGACCGCGTCGCCGACGGCGGTGGTCGTCGCCGCCGGGATCGCGGTGACCGGGCCGATCGAGCTCGCGGCCAGCTTACGGGCCAGGTCGTAGTTAACCGGGCCGGACGCGGTGCCGGCGGCCATCGCCGACCCGGCGCCGCTGAACATCTCACCCAGCCGGGTGAAGATCTGGCCGAGGTCGCCGACGTCGAAGCCGCCCGAGCCGGCGGCCCCGCCTGAGCCCGAGCCCGAGCCGGAGCCGGTGTCGCCGCGCCCGGAATCCGGGTCATCGCCGGCGGAGAAGCCGAAAGGCAGGTCAGCCATGACCCCAACGGTACCCACCGGTCCGCGACGGCGTGGCGCCCCGGTCGGGCCGCGGCGTTTACCATCGCGGGGTGAACAGGCGGATTCTTACCCTGCTGGTGGCGTTGGCGCCGGTCATGGTTTTCGGCTCGCTGCTGGCGGTGGTCACGGTGCCGTTCGTGTCGCTGGGCCCCGGGCCCACCTTCAACACCCTGAGCACCGTCGACGGCAAGCAGGTGGTCGACATCGAGGGCACCGAGACCCACCCCACCACCGGTCATCTGAACATGACCACGGTGACCCAGCGCGACGGGTTGACCCTGGGTGAGGCGCTGACGCTGTGGCTCTCCGGGCGCGAACAGCTGATGCCCCGTGACCTGGTCTATCCGCCCGGCAGATCGCGGGAGGAGGTGGACGAGGAGAACGACGCCGACTTCCGGAACTCCGAGCAGAGCGCCGAGTACGCCGCGCTGGGCTACCTGCGCTACCCGGCGGCGGTGACCGTGGCCGAGGTACGCGACCCCGGGCCGTCCGCCGGTGAGCTGCAGGTGGGCGACGCCGTCGAGGCGGTCAACGGCACCCCAGTGGCCACCGTCGATGAGTTCACCGAGATCCTGTCGCACACCCGGCCGGGCGAAGTGGCGGCGATCAGCTACCGGCGAAAGAACAGCCCGTCCGGGGTGGCCCGGATCACGCTGGGGGCCAGCGACCAGCACGACCACGGCTTCCTGGGCGTCGGTGTGCTCGACGCGCCGTGGGCGCCGTTCAAGGTCGAGTTCAACCTGGCCAACGTCGGCGGCCCCTCGGCGGGGCTGATGTTCAGCCTGGCCGTCGTCGACAAACTCACCACCGGCGAGCTGGCCGGGAACACCTTCGTGGCCGGTACCGGGACCATCGGGGTCGACGGCGAAGTGGGCAAGATCGGCGGGATCACCCACAAGATGATCGCCGCCCACGAGGCCGGTGCGACGGTGTTCCTGGTGCCGGCCGACAACTGCTACGAGGCCCGCGCGGACAACGACGGGCTGCAGTTGGTCAAGGTGGAGAACCTGAGCCAGGCGGTGGATGCGCTGCACACCGTCGTCGCCGGCGGCCAGCCCCCGTCCTGCTGAGCGGTCGTCGCGAGACCGGCCCACCGGCGCGGTTGCGTACAGTGGGGCATTCGGTGATGACGGCGAGCAGGGAGCCTGGCAAGTGAGTATGCGGCCCGCGGCGGGGATGCCGAAACTGACCCGGCGCAGCCGGAACCTGATCGTGGGGGCGGTGGCCGCGATCGGCCTGCTGCTGGTCGGGCCGCGGCTGATCGACGGGTACGTGGACTGGCTGTGGTTCGGTGAGCTCGGTTACCGGTCGGTGTTCGTCACCGTGCTGCTCACCCGGCTGGTGCTGTTCGTGGTGGTTGGGACGATCGTCGGCGGCATCGTGTTCGCCGGGATGGCGCTGGCGTACCGGGCGCGGCCGGTGTTCGTCCCGGGCAACGGGCCCAACGACCCGGTGGCGCGGTACCGCACCGCGCTGATGGCGCAGCTGCGCCTGGTGGGCATCGGCATCCCGGTCGCGATCGGACTGCTGGCCGGTGTGGTGGCGCAGACCTACTGGGCGCGTATCCAGTTGTTCTTCCACGGCGGCGCGTTCGGGATCCGCGACCCGCAGTTCGGCAAGGATCTCGGGTTCTACGCCTTCGACCTGCCGTTCTACCGGCTGGTGGTCAGTTACCTGCTGGTGACGTTCTTCCTGACGTTCCTGGCGAACCTGCTGGGGCACTACATCTTCGGCGGCATCCGGTTGGCCGGCACCGCGGGCCGACTGAGCAGACCGGCACGGATCCAGTTGGTGGTGCTGACCGGTGTGCTGGTGCTGCTCAAAGCGGCCGCCTACTGGCTGGACCGCTACGAGCTACTCAGCCACACCCGGCCGGGCAAGCCGTTCGCCGGCGCCGGCTACACCGACATCAATGCGGTGCTGCCGGCCAAGCTGATCCTGATGGTGATCGCGGTGATCTGCGCCGTCGCGGTCTTCTCGGCGATCGTGTTGCGGGACTTGCAGATCCCGGCCATCGGTTTGGTGCTGCTGCTGCTGTCGTCGGTGATCGTCGGTGCCGGCTGGCCGATGATCGTCGAACAATTCAACGTGAAACCCAATGCCGCCCAGAAGGAAAGCGAATACATCGGCCGCAGTATCGCCGCCACCCGGCAGGCTTACGGGATCACCGACGACGTGGTCAGCTACCGCGACTACAAGGGGGACGCGCGGGCGACCGCGGCGCAGGTCGCCGCCGACCAGGCCACCACCTCGAACATTCGGCTGCTCGACCCGACCATCGTCAGCCCGGCGTTCACCCAGTTCCAGCAGGGGAAGAACTTCTACTCCTTCCCCGACCAGCTCGCCATCGACCGGTACCTGGACCCCGACGGCGACCTGCGCGACTACGTGGTCGCCGCCCGCGAGCTCAACCCGGACCGGCTGATCGACAACCAGCGCGACTGGATCAACCGGCACACCGTGTACACCCATGGCAACGGCTTCATCGCCTCACCGGCCAACACGGTGCGCGGAATCGCCAACGACCCCAACCAGAACGGCGGCTACCCGGAATTCCTGGTGAACGCCGTAGGCGCCAACGGGACCGTGGTGTCCGAGGGGCCGGCGCCGCTGGATCAGCCGCGCATCTACTACGGGCCGGTGATCGCCGACACCTTCGCCGACTACGCGATCGTCGGTCGCAACGGTGCCGACCGGGAATACGACTACGAGACCAACACCGAGACCAAGAACTACACCTACACCGGCGAGGGTGGCGTCCCGATCGGCAACTGGTTGGCGCGCAGCGTGTTCGCTGCGAAGTTCGCCGAGCGCAACTTCCTGTTCTCGTCGGTGATCGGTTCGAACAGCAAGATCCTGTTCAACCGCGACCCGGTCCGGCGGGTGCAGGCGGTGGCGCCGTGGCTGACCACCGACAGCACCATCTACCCGGCCATCGTCAACAAGCGCCTGGTCTGGATCATCGACGGCTACACCACGCTGAACAACTACCCCTACTCGGAACGCACTTCGCTGTCGTCGGCGACCGCGGACTCCAACGAGGCGGAGTTCAACCGGTTGCTGCCGGACCAGCGGGTGTCCTACATCCGGAACTCGGTCAAGGCCACCGTCGACGCCTACGACGGCGCCGTGACGCTGTATCAGCAGGACGAGAAGGATCCGGTGCTGCAGGCGTGGATGCGGGTCTTCCCGGGCACCGTCAAGCCGAAGGGCGAGATCTCGACCGATCTCGCCGAGCACCTGCGCTACCCGGAGGACCTGTTCAAGGTGCAGCGGCTGTTGCTGGCGAAGTATCACGTCAGCGACCCGGTGGAATTCTTCGCCGCGCAGAACTTCTGGGATGTGCCCAAGGATCCCAACCCGACCGCGAGCAGCTTTCAGCCGCCCTACTACATCGTCGCCAAAGACCTCGCCAAAAAGGACGGGTCGGCGTCGTTCCAGCTGACCAGCGCGATGAACCGGCTGCAGCGCGAGTTCTTGGCCGCCTATATCAGCGCGAGTTCGGACCCGGCCACCTACGGCCGGCTCACGGTGCTGACCATTCCCGGTCAGGTCAACGGGCCGAAGCTGGCCAACACCGCGATCACCACCGACACCGCGGTCTCCCAGGATCTCGGTGTGATCGGCCGGGACGGCCAGAACCGGATCCGCTGGGGCAACCTGCTCACCCTCCCGCTCGGCGACGGGGGGCTGCTCTACGTCGAGCCGGTCTACGCCTCGCCGGGGGTCACCGACGCGTCGTCGTCGTACCCCCGGCTGATTCGGGTGGCGATGATGTAC
>NZ_JBYCLB010000480.1:0-8305 GCF_057473705.1 Mycobacterium sp. TH-M15
AAAAACCCGGAGCAGGAGTCCGACGCGCAGCCCCGCGAGGTGACCGACGTCGCGGTACTGACCGACTCCGAGCTGGGCTCCGAAGCGCAGCGGGAACGCCGCAAACGCATCCTGGACGCGACCATGGCCATCGCCTCCAAGGGCGGTTACGAAGCGGTGCAGATGCGGGCGGTGGCCGACCGGGCCGACGTCGCGGTCGGCACCCTGTACCGGTACTTCCCGTCGAAGGTTCACCTGCTGGTCTCGGCGCTGGGCCGCGAGTTCGAGCGGATCGACGCCAAGACCGACCGGTCGGCGTTCACCGAGGGCACCCCGTATCAGCGGCTGAACCTGATGGTCGGCAAGCTCAACCGGGCCATGCAGCGCAACCCGCTGCTGACCGAGGCGATGACCCGCGCGTACGTCTTCGCCGATGCGTCGGCCGCCGGCGAAGTGGACTACGTCGCCAAGCTCATCGACTCGATGTTCGCCCGGGCGATGAGCGACGGCGAGCCGACCGAGGACCAGTACCACATCGCCCGGGTCATCTCCGACGTCTGGCTGTCGAACCTGCTGGCCTGGCTGACCCGGCGCGCGTCGGCGACCGACGTCAGCAAACGGCTGGACCTGGCGGTCCGGTTGCTGATCGGCGACGAGGAATGCCCGCCGGCTTGACCGGGTAGCCTGCGGCTGATGCGGCTCAAGCCTGGTCGCCCCGACCTCACCCGCTACGCCGGCCGGTTCACCGTCAGCGGCGCGGTGCCCGGCGCACCGCTCTCGGTGACCTGGCGAGACGCCGAGATGGCCTACCTCGGCGTCGGCCAGCTGGGGCTGCAGCCGCGCCAATACCTGGTCGACTACTGGTCGCAGACGGTGCGCGCGGTCGGTGCCGAAACGGTGGTGCTGATCCACTGGGACGACTTCTTCCGCCCGCTGTCGAAGCCGCTGCGCGCGTTGTCCTATGCCACCGACGACCTGGACGTGTCGATGCGGGTTCTCGGTGAGCTGGCCGAGCGCGACGGAGTCGCCCTGCAGATGCCGCAGGTGTGGCGCCGGGAAGATCCGTGGGCGTGAAGCTGGCTCTTGTTCTGCTGCTGCTTGCCGTGGTGCTGGGGTTCGCGGTGGCGCGCCCGCGCGGCTGGCCGGAGGCGGTCGTCGCGGTGCCGGCCGCGGTCGCCCTGGTGGTGACCGGGGTGATCTCGGTGTCCGACGCGACGGCCGAGGCGGTCGGGCTGCTGCGGGTGGTCGCATTCCTGGGCGCGGTGCTGGTGCTGGCCCAGCTCTGCGACGACGAGGGCCTGTTCGAGGCGGCCGGGGCGGTGATGGCGCGGGGAGATGTCGGGTCGCCCCGGCACCTGCTGCACCGGGTGTTCGTCATCGCCGCCGGCATCACCGCCGTGCTGAGCCTGGACGCTACCGTCGTGCTGTTGACCCCGGTGGTGCTGGCCATGGTTCGCCGACGGCACGCGCCGGTGCGGCCGCACGCCTACGCCACCGCCCACCTGGCCAACACCGCGTCACTGTTGCTTCCGGTCTCCAACCTCACCAACCTGCTGGCATTCCATGTCGCGGGTCTGTCGTTCGTGCGGTTCACGGCGCTGATGGCGGTGCCGTGGCTGGCCGCCACCGGCACCGTGTACCTGGTCTTCGGGCGGTTTTTCGGATCGGACCTGCGCACGGCGCCGGCTCACTGGCAGCCCGGTCCGCGACCGCCGGTGCCGGTCTTTGTGCTGGCGGTGCTGGCGCTGACGCTGGCGGGTTTCCTGGCCGCCGAGACGCTCGGCGTGCCGCCGGCCTGGGCGGCGCTCGCGGGTGCGGCGGTGTTGGCGGTGCGGAGCCTCGCCCAGCACCGCAGCACCCCGGCGGGGATCGTGCGGGCGATCAACGTGCCGTTCCTGGTGTTCGTACTGGCGCTGGCCGTGGTGGTGCGGGCCGCCCTGGCCAACGGGCTGGCCGACGCCCTGCGCCTGGTGCTGCCGACCGGGTCCGGGCTGCCCGCCCTGTTCGGCATCGCAGTGGTGGCGGCGGTGCTGGCCAATGTCGTCAACAACCTGCCCGCCACGCTGGCCCTGCTTCCGTTGGCCGCATCCGGCGGTCCGGTTGCGGTGCTGGCGGTGTTGATCGGGGTGAACATCGGACCCAACCTGACCTATGTCGGGTCACTCTCCAATCTGCTGTGGCGTCGCGTCCTGCGCCGGTATGACGTTCCGGTGACCGTCACCGAATACACCCGGCTGGGCTTGTGGACGGTGCCTGCGGCACTGGCGGCGGCGGTGTTGGCGTTATGGGCGAGCGGACGAGTGCTGGGCGTCTAACGCCGGTGATACGCCGGTGGCAGCGGCATGCCGAGTTCGGCCAGTACGCTGCGGGCCCGCGCCGGATGGTCGGTGATGAATCCGTCCACGCCGAGGGCGATCTGGTCGCGCATCGCTCCGGCGTCGTTGACCGTCCACGGAACGACCGTCAGGCCCAGAGTGTGCGCCCGGTCGACGAGCTCGGCGTCCACCAGCGAGTACTCCGGCGCCAGCACCGTCGCGCCCACCGTCCTGGCCCCGGCGATCGGGTCCGCGACGACGGCGGGGTCGACCCCGGCCAGCCAGGGTGAGTTCGGCACCCAGGTGGTCCGATCCCAGAGCGCGACCAGCGGGATCGACGGTTCGTCCCGGCGCACCATCGGCAGCGTTCGCCAGTCGAAGCTCTGGATCTGCACCGCCGCGGTCTTCCCCGCCGCCCGGACCACGGCCAGGATCACGTCCACGAACTGCTGCGGGGCCGCCGAGGCGTCCGGGCGGTCGGCCTCCACCTTGGTCTCGATGTTGTAGCGCACATCGGCCCGGTAGGCGTCGGCGAGCGCGAAGACCTCCGGCAGGGTGGCGATCCTGTTGCCGCCGACCACCTCCGCGTCGGGAAAATCGGCCAGCGGGCGGCCGCAGTCCAGGGTGCGGAGCTGCGCCAGGCTGAGGTCGTGCACCAGCTTGCCGACATAGGGGTACTGCGGGTCGCCGGGGAAGGCCGGTGCGGTGTCGGCGCATTTCTCCGGCTGGATCGTCGGGTCGTGCCAGACCATCGGCTGCTGGTCTTTGGACAACACGACGTCGAACTCCAGTGTGCTGACCCCTGATTCGAGTGCCTTGGCGAACCCGGGCAGCGACTCCTCGGTAGTCTCGCCGCGGCCGCCGCGATGCGCCTGCAGGTCGAAGACCGGCGGTTGCGCCACGGCGGTGGGCAGCGTCGCGATGCACAGCGCCACCGCGAGTGCGGCCGGTTTCGCCAGCGAGGTCACCGCCGTTGGCGGGCGATCTCGGCCAGCACCACCCCGGCGGCGACCGATGCGTTCAGCGACTCGGTCGACCCGGCCATCGGGATGGAGACCACCGCGTCGCAGTTCTCCCGCACCAGCCGAGACAGGCCCTTCCCCTCCGACCCGACGACCAGCACCAGCGGCCCGGTGCCGTCCACCTCGTCGACCGGCGTGCTGCCGTGGGCATCCAGCCCGATCACCTGCAGGCCGTGGCCGGCCCAGGCCTTCAGCGTCCGGTTCAGGTTGGCCGCCCGGGCGACCGGAACGCGGGCTGCCGCACCGGCGCTGGTGCGCCAGGCCACCGCGGTGACCGAGGCCGACCGTCGCTGCGGAATGACCACGCCGTGGCCGCCGAACGCCGCCACCGACCGGATGATCGCGCCGAGGTTGCGCGGGTCGGAGATGTTGTCCAACGCAACCAGCAGCGCCGGCGCCACGTCGTCGTCGGCGGCGGCCAGCAGGTCGTCGGGGTGGCGGTAGCCGTACGGCGGCACCTGCAGGGCGATGCCCTGGTGCAGCCCGTTGGTGGTCATCTTGTCCAGGTCGGAACGCGGTACCTCGAGGATCGGGATCCCGGAATCCGCGGCGCGGGTGACGGATTCGGTCAGACGCTCGTCGGCTTCGGCACCGAGCGCGACGTAGAGCGCGCCGGCCGGCACCCCGGACCGCAGGCACTCCAGCACCGGGTTGCGGCCGACCACCGTCTCGTTCTCGTCGGTTCGCCGGCCCTGCCGCTGCGCGCGCTGCTTCGCGGCGCGCTTGGCGGCCTTGGCGGCCGGGTGGTACGCACGCTTGTGCGCCGGCGGAGTGGCGCCGCGCCCTTCCAGCCCGCGGCGCCGCTGTCCACCCGATCCGACCGACGGGCCCTTCTTGGTGCCGGGCTTGCGTACCGCCCCGCGCCGGCGGGGGCTGCCGGCCATTACTCGGTCTCCGGAACCATCAGCGACCACTGCGGGCCGTCGGCGGTGTCGGTGACCTCGACGCCGGCGGCCTTCAGCCGGTCGCGGATCTCGTCGGCCCGCGCCCAGTCGCGCTCCGCGCGGGCGGCCTCGCGCTGGTGCACCTCGGACCGCACCAGCACGTCGACCGCCTTCAGCGCCGCCGAGGTCTCGGCGTGGGAGTCCCAGCGCTCGTCGAGCGGGTCGCAGCCCAGGATGCCGGTCATCGCCCGGATCGCCGCCGCCCGGGCGAGCGCGCCCTGGTGGTCGCCGGTGTCCAGCGCCCGGTTGCCTTCCGCGCGGGCCCGGTGCACCTCGGCGAGCGCGGCGGGCACCGCCAGGTCGTCGTCGAGCGCCGCGGCGAACCGGTCGGTCCAGCACCCCGGTTCGACGGCGCCGACCCGGCTGCGCACCCGGTGCAGGAAGTCCTCGACGCCGCGGTAGGCGTTGACCGCGTCCTGCAGCGCCGCCTCGGAGAACTCCAGCATCGAGCGGTAATGGGCACTGCCCAGGTAGTAACGCAGCTCGGCCGGCCGAACCCGCTGCAGCACCGCCGAGATCGACAGCACGTTGCCCAGCGACTTGCTCATCTTCTCGCCGCCCAGCGTCACCCAGCCGTTGTGCAGCCAGTAGCGGGCGAAGCCGTCACCGGCGGCGCGGCTCTGAGCGATCTCGTTCTCGTGGTGCGGGAAAATCAGATCCATTCCGCCGCAATGGATGTCGAATTCGGCGCCCAGGTAGGTCTCGGCCATCGCCGAGCACTCCAGGTGCCAGCCGGGACGGCCCCGCCCCCACGGCGTGGGCCAGGACGGTTCGCCCGGCTTGGCGCCCTTCCACAGGGTGAAGTCACGCTGGTCGCGTTTGCCGGTGGCCACCCCTTCCCCCTGGTGCACGTCGTCGATCTTGTGCCCGGAGAGCGCGCCGTACTCGGGGAAGCTGAGCACATCGAAGTAGACGTCCGCACCGCCCTGCCGCAGATCGGGGTAGGCGTGTCCGCGCTCGATCAGCCGGTCGATCAGCTCGATCATCTGGGTGACGTGCCCGGTGGCGCGGGGTTCGGCCGACGGCGGCAGCACGCCGAGCGCCTGATAGGCGGCGCTGAAGGCCCGCTCGTGGGTCGCCGCCCACTCCCACCAGGGACGGCCGGCGGCGGCGGCTTTGTTGATGATCTTGTCGTCGATGTCGGTCACGTTGCGGATGAACGCCACATCGTAGCCGCGGGCGACCAGCCAGCGGCGCAGGATGTCGAACGCCACACCGCTGCGCACGTGCCCGATGTGCGGCAGCCCCTGAACCGTCGCGCCGCACAGGTACAGCGAGACGTGCCCGGGGCGCAGCGGAACGAAGTCCCGCACGGCACCGGTCGCCGTGTCGTGCAGCCGCAGGGCGGCGGGATCGGTCACGACGGGCCAGCTTACCGGCCTGTTCGGCCGATCACGAACGTGCGCGGAAACGGTCTCCCGCCCGGTGTGGCGGCCGGGGACACACACGCTCGCGTCAAGCCGGCAGCACCAGGGCGGTGGCGATCGCCGCGCGGCCTTCGCCGCGACCGGTCAGGCCGAGTCCGTCGGTGGTGGTCGCCGAGACCGAGACCGGCGCGCCCAGCAGCTCCGAGAGCACCTCCTGGGCCTCCGCCCGGCGCGGGGCGACCTTCGGGCGCTCCCCGATCACCTGCACGGCGGCATTGCCGACCCGAAAGCCGTGCTCGGTGAGCAGGGCCCGGACGTGCCGGAGCATCGTCGAGCCGGACGCACCGTCCCAACGCGGCTGGTCGACCCCGAACACCGCGCCCAGGTCGCCGAGTCCGGCCGCCGACAGCAGCGCGTCGCTGAGCGCGTGTACGGCCACGTCGCCGTCGGAGTGCCCGGCACACCCGTCGGCGTCGGGGAAGCTCAGGCCCAGCAGCCGGCACGGCCGGCCCCGCTGGATCGGGTGCACGTCGGTGCCGACCCCGACCCGCGGCGGGCCGCTCACCGGCTCACCACCGCCTCGGCCAGCAGCAGGTCCAGCGGCGAGGTGATCTTGAAGGCAAGCGGGTCGCCGTCGACCGTCTGAACCCGAGCGCCGCAGTGCTCCACCATCGATGCGTCGTCGGTGTACCGCGCGCCGGAGACGGCACGCTGGTAGGCGAGCAGCAACAGGTCGGTGGCGAAGCCCTGCGGGGTCTGCACCGCACGCAGGCCGTCGCGTTCCGGGGTGCCGAGCACCACACCGTTGGCGTCGACCGCCTTGACGGTGTCCGGTACCGGCAGCACCGGGACCACCGCGCGGTGCCCGGCCCGCAGCGCCGCGACGACGCGCGCGGTCAGCGGGGGCGGGGTGAGCGGGCGCGCGGCGTCATGGACCAGGACGAACTCCGGCTGGTCGGACCCAGTCAGCGACGCCAGCGCCAGCCGGACCGACTCGACCCGGTTGGACCCGCCCGGCACCACAGCGACCGGGGGAGTCGTGCCGGCCAGGATCAGCGTGGCCTCGTCGGTGCGATCCGGCGGCACCGCGACGATCACCCGGTTGACGGCGCCGGACGCCAGCAAGCCGGCCACCGACCGCTCCACCAGGGTCCGCGCGCCGAGCGGGCAGAAAGCTTTCGGCACCCCGGCGCCGAGCCGCTCACCCGCACCGGCGGCCGGGACCACCGCAACCGTGCCCGCCACCGATCCTCCCGGCAGCAGCTAGGACGCCGCGGCCAGAACCTCGTCCAGGATGATCTCCGCCTTGGCGTCGTCGGTGTTCTCGGCCAGGGCCAGTTCGCCGACCAGAATCTGTCGCGCCTTGGCCAGCATCCGCTTCTCACCGGCCGACAGGCCGCGCTCCTGGTCCCGACGCCACAGGTCGCGCACCACTTCGGCCACCTTGTGCACGTCACCGGAGGCGAGTTTCTCCAGGTTGGCCTTGTACCGGCGGGACCAGTTGGTCGGCTCCTCGGTGTGCGGGGCACGCAGCACCTGGAAGACCTTGTCCAGACCCTCCTCGCCGACCACATCGCGGACGCCGACGTACTCGGCGTTTTCGGCGGGAACGCGAACGGTGAGATCACCTTGCGCGACTTTCAAGACGAGGTAATCCTTCTGCTCGCCTTTGATGGTCCGGGTTTCAATCGCTTCGATCAACGCGGCACCGTGGTGTGGATAGACAACGGTGTCTCCGACCTTGAAAATCATCTGATTTAAGCCCCTTTCGCTATCCCATGTTAACACGGGGCTCAGTGACCCGTGGAACAACGATGCAGGTCAGGGGCATGGTCGATGAAGGCGGGGGGTTGACAGCGCGGGAAAAGCATGCTGGACCGGCGCCGCCGGGTAGGCGTGCAGACGGGTCACGACGGATCCCGAGGCGGTGAAAGAGTCCACTTACCCTGCGCTACCGCCGACGCGAAGCGCCGACTACAGTGCCCTACTAGCCTTTAACCAGAGGCAGTCACCACCCGACGCCGAGCAGGAGGACCCGAGTGAACCGGTTCAGCACCCGTTCCGGCGCGGCGGGGCTGGCCGCGGCCGCCGTAGCCGCCGCGGCCGCACTGGCCGGATGTGGCACCGGGCAGATCGCCCAGACCACCGACCAGGCCTCGGCCGTCAACGGCACCGAGGGCACCGTCGGCCAGGTGGCCCTGCGTGACGTCCGGATCCAGGCCGTGCAAGACGGGGCGTTCATCGAACCCGGGAACGTCGTCGAGCTGGTGTTCGTCGCCACCAACCAGTCGACCGACACCACCGACGAGCTGACCGGGATCAGCACCAGCATCGGGAAGGTCTCGCTGACCGGTGGCAAGCAGCTGCCGGCCGCCGGCGTGCTGGTGGTCGGTGCACCGGATGGCCAGGACCAGGTGTCACCGGCCGGCCTGAAGGACCTGCACAGCATGCAGGACACGGACAACGCCACCGCCACGGTGACCCTGGACAAGCCGATCAGCAACGGCCTCACCTACGACTTCACCTTCCACTTCCGGGAGTCCGGCACGATCGGGCTGGCGGTGCCGATCTCGGCTCCGGACACGTCGTCGACGGCCATCGAACCGACCGCCGCGGAACCGGCGGCCGGCCAGCCAGACCATCACTGAGCCGCGCTTGTCAGACCCGGCGGCTACGGT
>NZ_JBYCLB010000481.1:0-1700 GCF_057473705.1 Mycobacterium sp. TH-M15
GCCGTTGCTCGCCGCGCTGAACTCCGGCCTGGACGCGGTGATCGACGACGGCACCTGGCCGCAGCTGTTCTCCGACTGGGTGCCCCGGCCGCTGCCGCCGGAGTGGGCACCGGGCTCGAAATCGGCCGACACCCCGCACCTGCCGGACTTCGCCGCGATCGCCGCGCACCGCCACGACCAGCCCGACGAGACCTACACGCCGAAATCGACGCTGGCCCAGCTGCGTGACTCGTTCTTCGACTGGCGGTTGTACGCCGAGGCGCTGCCCGTGCTGATCAAGACCGGGCTGCCGAACACGCTGCTGCTCACCGTCACCGGCGGCATCATCGGCCTGGTTGCCGGGCTGGGGCTGGCCGTCGCCGGCATCTCCGGCAGCCGCTGGCTACGCTGGCCGGCCCGGGTGTACACCGACATCTTCCGGGGCCTTCCCGAGGTGCTGATCATCCTGCTGATCGGGCTGGGCCTGGGCCCGCTGGTCGGCGGTCTGACCGGGAACAACCCCTACCCGCTCGGGATTCTCGCGCTGGGGCTGACCGCAGCGGCCTACGTGGGGGAGATCCTCCGCTCCGGCATCCAGAGCGTCGAGGCCGGGCAGCTGGAGGCGTCCCGCGCCCTGGGGTTCAGCTACCCGGCAGCGATGCGGCTGGTGGTGATCCCGCAGGGGATCCGCCGGGTGCTGCCGGCGCTGGTCAACCAGTTCATCGCGCTGTTGAAAGCCTCCGCGCTGCTGTACTTCCTGGGCCTGGTCGCCGGCCAGCGGGAGCTGTTCCAAGTCGGCCGCGACTTCAACGCCCAGACCGGCAGCCTGTCGCCGTTGGTGGCCGCCGGCATCCTCTACCTTGCCCTGACCATCCCGCTCACCCACCTGGTGAACGTGGTCGATGCGCGACTGCGCCGCGGCCGCCCGGTCGAGCCGGACGACGACGCCGACCTGGTCAACGTCATGTCCAGCCAGGAGATGATCTGATGACCGACGCAGCGGAGCGTGCGCCGGTGTCGTTGGCGGCCACCAACATCCACCTGTCGTTCGGCCGACACAGCGTGCTGCGCGGTGTCGACCTGGACGCGCCTGCCGGCCGCACGGTCGCGGTGATCGGCCCGTCCGGCTCCGGCAAGTCGACCATGCTGCGGACGCTGAACCGGCTGTACGAGCCGGACCGCGGTGACGTCCTGCTCGGCGGCAGGTCCGTGCTGCGCGACGATCCCGACCAGCTGCGGCAGCGGATCGGCATGGTGTTCCAGCACTTCAACCTCTTCCCGCACCGCAGCGTGCTGGACAACGTCGCGCTGGCACCGCAGCAGCTGCGCCGGCTCTCCGTCGACGCCGCCCGCGAACTGGCCGCCGACCAACTCGACCGGGTCGGCCTGAAGAACAAGGCGGCGGTGCGCCCGGAGGCGCTCTCCGGCGGCCAGCAGCAGCGCGTCGCGATCGCCCGGGCGCTGGCGATGTCACCCCAGGTGATGCTGTTCGACGAGGCCACCTCCGCCTTGGACCCGGAGCTGGTCAAGGGCGTGCTGGCGCTGATCACCGAGCTCGGCGCCGACGGGATGACGATGGTGGTGGTCACCCACGAGATGGCGTTCGCCCGGTCGGCGTCGGACACCGTCGTCTTCATGGACCAGGGCCAGGTGGTGGAATCCGGTCCCCCCGAGCGGCTCTTCGAGGCGGCCGAGACCGAACGGCTGCAGAAGTTCCTCTC
>NZ_JBYCLB010000482.1:0-2071 GCF_057473705.1 Mycobacterium sp. TH-M15
TGTCTGGTCGATGCGCCGCTGGGACGGGTGGGTCTGGAAATGGAGGCGCACTGCTACGACCCGGCCGATCCGCAGCGCCGGCCGGGCTGGGACGAAATTACTGAGGTTTTGCAGTGGCTTAGCCCGCTGCCGGGCGGCAGCACGGTCAGCGTCGAACCCGGTGGCGCCGTCGAGCTGTCTGGCCTGCCGGCCGACGGCGTGCTACCTGCCATCGACGCGATGCACCGCGACCAGGCGGTTCTGCGGTCGGCTTTTGCCGACGCCGGGCTGGGGCTGGTTTTCCTGGGCGCGGACCCGTTGCGGCCGGCCGAGCGCGTTAACCCGGGGGCGCGTTACCGGGCGATGGAACAGTTCTTCGCTGCCAGCGACTCTGGGGTGGC
Source organism: Mycobacterium sp. TH-M15 (assembly GCF_057473705.1). NCBI lineage: Bacteria > Bacillati > Actinomycetota > Actinomycetes > Mycobacteriales > Mycobacteriaceae > Mycobacterium > Mycobacterium sp. TH-M15. The sequence goes on from NZ_JBYCLB010000482.1 coordinate 381, forward strand.
GGGTGCGGCGATGATGACGTCGACCGCCTCGGTCCAGGTCAACGTGGACGCCGGGCCGCAAGCCGGATGGGCGGCGCGGGTGTGGCTGGCGCACGCCCTGGGGCCCACCATGATCGCGATCGCCGCCAACTCCCCGATGCTCGGCGGGGAATTCTCTGGTTGGGTCTCCACCCGGCAGCGGGTGTGGGGCCAGATGGACTCCGCACGCTGCGGACCCATCCTGGGGGCCAGCGGCGATGACCCCGGCACCGACTGGGCGCGCTATGCCCTCAAGGCGCCGGTGATGCTGGTGCACAACCTGGACGCCCCGGACCTTACCGCGGTCACGCACTATGTGGCCTTCGCCGACTGGGCGGACGGCTTGGTCCTGCTCGGCGGCCGCCGTCCGACCCTCGCCGACCTGGACTATCACCTGACTACTCTGTTCCCACCGGTCCGTCCACGGCAGTGGCTGGAAATTCGCTACCTCGATAGCGCGCCGGATGCCTTCTGGCCCGCCCTGGTGTTCACGCTGGTGGCGCTGCTCGACGACCCGGCCGCCACCGACATCGCGGCTGAAGCCGTTGAACCGGTGGCCACCGCCTGGGACACCGCGGCCCGGGTCGGTCTGCGTGACCGGCGGCTGTACGCGGCGGCCAACCGGTGTGTGGCCGTCGCCGCCGCAAACGCGCCGGCGGAGCTCAGCGACGCGATGGAGCGGCTGGTCTGCAGGGTCGAGCGGGGCCGCTGTCCCGGGGACGACTTTTCCGAGCGGGTAATCAAGCACGGCATCGCGGCTACGGTCGCGGAGGCCGCGCGGTCGACCCAAGGGGGCCTGTGACGTTCGCTGATGATTCCGACCCGTCCCCCGCAAGCGGGCGGTACCCCCAGCGCCCGGCTGCGCCGCGCTTGCGATCGTCATGCGCTGATGATTCCGACCCGCTGCACCCGGCTGCGCCGCGCTTGCGATCGTCATGCGCTGATGATTCCGACCCGCTGCGCCCGGCTGCGCCGCGCTTGCGATCGTCATGCCGGGGGCAGCTCGCCGACGATCTGACTCGCGCGCGGCTGCGGACGTTGCGGCTAGTCGATTTCGACGACGCCGAACTTTGCCGGCAGTACGACCCGTTGATGAGCCCACTGGTGTGGGACCTGGCGCACATCGGTCAGCAGGAGGAGCTTTGGCTACTGCGAGGCGGTGACCCGAATCGGCCCGGGATATTGCCGCCAGCCGTCGAGGGCCTCTACGACGCCTTCAAGCATTCCCGGGTCAGTCGTGTCGAATTACCGCTGCTGTCTCCGGAGCGGGCGCGGTCCTATTGCCGCACCGTGCGGTCCGCTGCTCTGGATGCCCTCGATGCCCTACCTGACGACCCCGCTGGCGACGAGGCGGCCTTCGTGTTCGGCATGGTGGTCAGCCACGAAAACCAACACGACGAAACCATGCTGCAGGCATTGAATCTGCGCACCGGGGCGGCGCTGTTGCCCGACACGTCCGCCCTGCCTGCCGGGCGGCGTGGAATGGCCGGAACGTCGGTGCCCGTACCCGCCGGCCCGTTCGTGTTGGGCGTCGACGCCGCCAGCGAACCGTATTCGTTGGACAATGAGCGTCCCGCCCACGTCGTCGACGTACCGGCGTTCCGGATTGGTCGGTTTCCGGTCAGCAACGGCGAATGGCAACACTTCATCGACGACGGCGGCTACGCCGACGC
>NZ_JBYCLB010000483.1:0-4183 GCF_057473705.1 Mycobacterium sp. TH-M15
CCGTTCGGCGCCGCGCCTGCCGATCCCCGGCACCCGGGTCAGCGCGGCCACGTCACCGTCGGCCAACGCCTGACGCAGCGCGGCCGCGTCGTAGACGGCCAGGGTGGCCAGCGCGGTCTTGGGCCCGATCCCGGAGACCCCGATCAACGTGGTGAACAGGTCACGGGCGTCGGCGTCGGCGAATCCGTACAGCGTCATCGAGTCCTCGCGCACGATCATCGCGGTGACCAACCGGCCCTCGCCGCCGCGGCGCAGGGTGGCCAGGGTGGCCGGGGTGGTCATCACCTTGTAGCCGACGCCGGCCGCCTCGATCACCACGTGGTCGAGGGCGATGTCGAGCACCTCACCGCGGACCGCGGCGATCATCGGGTCGCCGCCTTCAACTTGGCCGCGAATCTCCGGCGCTGCTCGGCGGCGAGCGCCTCGGCTTCGGCCATCCGGGCGATCATCGGCGCCCGCCAACAGTGGCAGATCGCCAGCGCCAGCGCGTCGGCGGCATCGGCCGGCGTCGGCTTGGCTTGCAGCGCAAGGATTCTGGTCACCATCTCGGTGACCTGCGCCTTGTCCGCCCGACCGTTGCCGGTGACCGCGGCCTTGACCTCGGACGGGGTGTGGAAGTGCACGGCGATGTCGCGTCTGGCCGCTTGCAGCGCGATCACCCCGCCGGCTTGGGCGGTGCCCATCGCGGTGTTGGCGTTGGCGTTGGCGAAGACCCGCTCGATCGCGAGCACCTCCGGGCGGTGGGTGTCCAGCCAGTGCTCGACGGTGTCGCTGATCGCCAGCAGCCGGCGCTGCACCGGCTGATCGGCCGAGGTGCGCACCACGTCGACGTCGAGCGCGGTGACCTGGCGGCCGGCTCCGCCCTGCACCACCGACAGCCCGCAGCGGGTCAGCCCGGGGTCGACGCCCATCACTCGTACCGCACACATGTTCGATAGGGTAACGGTCCGGGCCGACAACCTGCGGCGGGGACACGCGGGGGCGCTCAACCGGAAACGCCCCCCGGTTCGCAGCCCGTCGGCGATGTGGTCGATACGCCGTTTTCGACGGACCGGCCGCGGACCCGCTCGGCGTCGACCTCCGCGGCGTCGCGGGTGACCGCCACCTTCCGGGGCGCGCCGCAGAACGTCCATGTCGACGACTTCCTCGTGGTGCTACTAGTGTGTCACAAAGATGCGACATTGATGGGATGGAATCGGTCGGCATCCGCGAACTGCGCCAGAACGCATCCCAGATCATCGAGGGCGCCGAAGCCGGCGCGACGTACCGGGTCACCGACCACGGCAAGGACACCGGCGTGCTGATCGGCAGCGGAGAGCGCACCAATCGCGCGACGGCCGAGCAGCGGACGGGCGCCAGCCCGCGCCAGATCGTCGACTCGGGTGTTTACGACAGTCCCAAACCACCAGCCTATGAGGCCGAAATGTTGCGGCTGGTCGAGCAGGGACGCGATTCCGCCGGGCGAGTCGGCGGCCGGTGAAGCTTCACCTGGACACCAACCTGTTGATCCAACGGCCCCGGTGGGAGATGCTGCCGCCGGGCGAGCACGAGTTGTTCGTCTCGGCGATCGCGTTCGCCGAGTTCAGCGAGGGCACCGCCCATCCTGACCCCCAGATAGCCGCCCGGGCACGGGTCGACCTGGTTCAGCTGCGTCGGGCTTACGGCGACGGTCCGGTGTTTGCCCAGCGTGAGGCCGACGTCTACCGCGAGCTCTGCGCCACCATCGCCGCCGCGGGACGAAGCGGACGGCGTCGAGTCGATGTGATGATCGCGGCGGTGGCGGTGGCCGACAATGCGGCCCTGGCAACCCGGAACCCTGCCGACTTCACCGGATTGGAGACCGTGCTCGACGTGATGGCGCTGCGATCGGGCGGCCCGGAACGTGTTCGACCCGCACCCGCGGTGGCACCGGAGGCAGCACCGGCCCGCTGGTCACTCCTCTTCCAGCGCCGCCAGCACCTCGTCCGACAGGTCGATGTTGGTGTAGACGTTCTGCACGTCGTCGCTCTCCTCCAGCGCCTCCACCAGCTTGAACACCTTGCGGGCGGCGTCGACGTCGACCGGCACCGAGACCGACGGCTGAAAGCTCGCCTCGGCCGACTCGTAGTCGATGCCGGCGTCGACCAGCGCGGTGCGCACCGCCACCAGGTCACCCGGCTCGGAGATCACCTCGAAGCTCTCCCCCAGGTCGTTGACGTCCTCGGCGCCGGCGTCGAGCACCGCGGTCAGCACGTCGTCCTCGGAGAGCCCGTTCTTCTCCAGCATCACCACGCCTTTGCGGGTGAACAGGTAGGCCACCGAGCCCGGGTCGGCCATCGCGCCGCCGTTGCGGGTCATCGCCACCCGCACCTCGGACGCGGCCCGGTTGCGGTTGTCGGTCAGGCACTCGATCAGCACCGCCACCCCGTTGGGCGCATACCCCTCGTAGGTGATGTTCTGGTAGTCGGCGCCGCCGGCCTCCTCGCCGGCACCGCGCTTGCGGGCCCGCTCGATGTTGTCGTTGGGCACCGAGTTCTTCTTGGCCTTCTGGATGGCGTCGTACAGCGTCGGGTTGCCGCCCGGATCACCGCCGCCGACCCGCGCGGCCACCTCGATGTTCTTGATCAGCCGGGCGAAGTTCTTGCCGCGCCGGGCGTCGATGACGGCCTTCTTGTGCTTGGTGGTGGCCCACTTGGAATGGCCGCTCATGTGTTGGTACCTCTGCTGTTGCCGCTGAAAGTTCGCGGGACGAGTCTACGTGGCACGGTCAGCAACCGGTACTTGCCCGCAGCACTTGGCCCGCTTGGTGGAGACGCGCCGGCGGATCTTCTTCCGCTATGCGTCGCTGGTGGTGCTGACCGCGCCGCTCATGCTCGTCGACCTGGTGTTCGCGGCGATCACCGCCGGCGGGTCCGGCCGGCTCGGTGAGATCGGTCGGGGGATGTTGATCGGCTGGCTGGCGGTGCCGATATCGCTGGTCATCGTCATCCCGGCGGCGTTCTTCGTCCTTGGCCGATACACCCCGCGGGCTGCACCGCCGGCCGGTCACGACAGCTCGAAATGCTGGTAGTCGATCGGCGACGTCCAGTGCCCGCCCCACGTCCAGCCCCGGTCGGTGAACGCCCGCACCGCCGGGTCGCCGTCGTGCAGCAGCCCGGCGTCGATCCGGTCCCGGTCCAGGTAGACCCGCGCGTTCGTCGGCTGGACGTCGCCACTGCCGTCGATGAACGGGTTCAGCAGCGGGTTGACGTCGATGGCGCGGCCGTAGGCGTGCAGCGCCCAGTGCCCGCTACCCGGGATCGTCCGGCAGCTGAACGCCGAGGTGTTGTCGTCCGCCATGGACAGCTCGTCGTCGGCGTCGCGGTAGTGGTCGGCGGTGCGCATCTTCTCGATCGGAAAGCCGAGCCGGTACAGCTGCGCGAAGATCTCGATCACCTGGGCCACCAGCTCCTCGTGCACGACGAGTTGGCCGCGGTGCCGCCGGCCGTCGAAGCCGAGGTGGTCCAGGCCGACTCGGCGCAGCTGGCCGGGCGGCACCGGGCAGCCCGGGTGCCAGCTGGCGCCGAGGTCGGCCGCGGTGACGGTGTCGACGGTCGCGGGCTGGGGATCGGCCGGGGCCACCGACGGAGGCGGCGCCGACGACGAGGCAGCCGGCGCGGGCTGCGGCGCGGACCCGCAGTGCACGCACGTCGCGCCGGCCACGACCGACAGCAACACCGCGACCGCCGGCCTCATCGCGAGCCCCCAGCTGCGTCAGCGGATCCGGCCGGGACAACCCATTCCACGGGCTGACCGGTGACGGCAGCGATGCGGTCGAAGTCCCGGTCGTAGTGCAGGACACCGACGCCGTGATGTTCGGCGACTGCGGCGATGATCAGGTCCGGCACGTCGACCGCGCGGTGCAGTCCCTGCTCGGTCAGCACTTCCTGCACCGCCCACGCGCGCTCCCACACGGTGTCCGGCGTGGTGAGGTATTCCAGCGCGTCGCGCCGGTCGATGCCGACGGCCCGATGGTCGTCCCGGCAACGGGCGGAGACGCCGTACTCCAGATCGGTGAGGCCACTGCGGGCCAGCAGTCCACGCTCCATCAACGGCGCCAACCGAGCGCGGACCGCGGGCAGATGGGTCCGGTAGGCGGCGGATTTGTCGAGCAGGTAGCGGTCAGCCATGCCGCGTCTGACCGTCGCTCCACATCTCGTTGACC
>NZ_JBYCLB010000484.1:0-2165 GCF_057473705.1 Mycobacterium sp. TH-M15
ACGGCGGCTACGCCAACGTCACCCAGCCGTTCGGACTGTTCCCGAGTCCGCAAGATTTCCAGCAGCTTCCCGGTGCCCTGTACACGGGTACCGAGACCGGAATCGCGAACTTCGTCGGCGATTTCACCGGCACGGGGCCCCACCCGGTGACACTGGGGTCTGCCGCGCTGCCCGACCTGGCCACCATGATGTCCACCATGGCGCCCAACCAGGCACCCTCGATGCCCGACCTTGCCGGGCTCTCCCCGGTCGGCCTCCTCAACGGCCTGCAGGACGGGGTCAACAACGTGGTGAACACCTCCATCACCGCCACCTCGACGGCGTACTCGACGCTGCTTCCCACCGCCGACCTCGGCTTGGCCGCCGTCGCCACGCTGCCGCTGTATGACTTCGACCTGGCCGTCGACGGCATCGCCGAGGCACTCAGCGGCGACCCGGCAGGACTGGTCGACGCGGTCGGCCTCCCGATCGCGGCGGACACGGCGCTGCTGACACTGCTCGGCGCGTACGAGATCACCGCCGTCGCGACCCAGGCGGGATCGATCGTCACCGACCTGGCCGGGCTGATCCCGTGACGCTGTCGTCGGACTAACGCCCCGACGAGCCCCACGGCACCCATGTCGGGCGCTGCACCGCCTACACCACGCAGCGAAACCCGATGTGGGTGGTCGCGGTGTCCTGGGACTGCGGTGAGCGGGCCGCGGGGCGGTACCGGTGGCAGTACTCCGGCGCACACAGGTGTGAGCCTCCCTTGAGCGCCTGGCTGACGCGGGGATCCGCGGGCCCCGCGGGTGTGCAGCAGCTCTTGGGCGGCTGGTCGAGCCGGTGGTGCGCGGAGAACTCGGTGGCCGTCCACTCCCAGACATTGCCGATCATGTCGACCAGCCCGAACCCGTTGGGCGGAAACGTCCCCACCGGCGAGGTACCGACCCAGCCCCGCGCGCCCTCGTTGCGGTACGGGAACCTGCCCTGCCAGGTGTTGGCCATCAGCTCACCGCCCGGCGCGGCCTCCTCCCCCCACGCGTAGGTCGCCGCGCTCCCGGCGCGCGCCGCGAATTCCCATTCGGCCTCGCTCGGCAGCCGCCGCCCCGCCCACCGCGCATATGCCACGGCGTCGGAATAGGCCACCTGCACGACGGGATGGTCGGCGCGGCCGGCGATGTCGCTGTCCGGGCCGAACGGGTGCCGCCAGTCGGCACCGGGAACCCACTCCCACCATTGCCGCCAGTCACGCAGGTCTACCGGACCCGGCGTCGGGCGGAAAACCAGCGCCCCCGCCCGCACATCGTGCACGCCGGGGAACTGTGCCGGGTCGACCGGCTGTTCGGCGACGGTCACATACCCTGTGGCGGCGACGAATTCGCCGAATTGCGCATTGGTCACCGGGTGGCGTTCCACCGCGAAAGGCGCCACGGTCACGGTGTGGATCGGCGCCTCTTCGGGGTAGAAGCTCGTCGAACCCATACGGAACGCGCCACCCGGCAGCTGCACCAGTTCGCTGAGCATCACTTCAGGGTAGGACCGAAAAGGTCAGCCGGGGGCGAGATCAGTCGCGGGCGAACGCCAGCGCCAGTTCGCGTTCCAGGTCCTCGTAGGGCCGGCCCGAGATGTCGACGGTGACCCGGGCGATGGTGCCGCCGGTGAAGGTGAACGGCGCCTGGTAGCGGCTGGAGACCCTGGAGCCGCCGTTGCGCCCGACGGTGATGCCGGCCCCCGCCACCCCGAAAGTCCCCGGTTGAGTTGCCATGTCGGTGAGCGAGCCGACGGCGGTGTCGTCGATGAACAGTTTGGCGTCGCCGAGCGGGGTGTGGCTGTTCTCAACCGTTCCCGTCCGCGCGTAACGCACGCCGAGAACGTGCCGACCGAGCGGGACCGCGCCCGAGGACGAAACCTCTTGTTGACGCTCGCCGAGGAAGTTGTAGACGTAGTGCAGCCGCCCGTCCTGGAGGAACAACACATGCCCGCCGTGGGCGCCGCCCTGCTTGAACAGCACCCCCTCGGCGGCGGCGGTGTCCACCGTCACCTCGGCCAGCACGGCGAAGGAGCGGCCGCGCAGCTCGACGGCCGCGCCGATGGCGACGTCGGCGCAGCCCGGATAGTAGACGTAGGTCTCCCGTTCGCTGACCACTTGGGGCCGCGAACGCGTCATCGTCTCGATGATGTTC
>NZ_JBYCLB010000485.1:0-4126 GCF_057473705.1 Mycobacterium sp. TH-M15
GGCAGTCCGGTGGTGCCGCCGGAGGTCAGCAGCAGCGCCGGCGACGTGGTGCCGCCGGTCAGCTCCGGTGGTCGACCCGACGACCCGGCGTCGGTCAGTTCGGCCAGCGAGAGGAACCCGCCGGGGTCGCCGTCGACGATGACGTGGCGTAACCGCAGCCGGTCGGCCATCCCGCGGAGCTCGGCGGCGGCGCCGGTCACCGCTCCGACCGCGCCGCTGACGGTGGCGAAGTGGCCGAGCTCGGCCGATCGGTGTCCCGGCAGGCAGAGCACCGGGATGGCCCCGGCCCGCAGCAGGCCGAACAGCGTGACGGCGAACCGGCACGCATTCGGCAGCTGAAGCAGCATCCGGTCACCGGGCGCGATGCCGGCCGCGGCAAAGCCGGCCGCGGCCCGGTCGGCACGGCGGTCCAGCTCGGCGTAGCTGTGGCTTTCGGCGGCGTCGAGCACCGCGACCCGGTGCGGCCAGCTGGCCGCGGCCTGCCGGAGCACCGAGTCGAGGCGGCGGCCGGCCCAGTACCCCGCCGCGCGGTACCGCTGCGCGCGGTCGGCCGGGAACGGCACGAAGCCGTCCGGGTGCGGGTCTGCTGCGGCGGGCACCGGCGGGCTCAGTCGCTCTCCGGTGCGCCGGTGGCCAGCCGCCACCGGGCGGCGTCTTGCTGCTGGCGCCAGAACGCGGCGAAACGACCGCCGGCGGCGAGTAACTCGTCGATGCTTCCGTCCTCGACGATCTGCCCGCCGTCGAGGAACAGCACCCGGTCGGCGTGGGCGATGCTGGCCAGCCGGTGCGCGACGATCACCCGGGTGCGGGGCCGGAGGTCGGCGGTGAGCGCATCGACGACAGCGGCCTCGTTCTCGGTGTCCAGCGCGCTGGTCGCCTCGTCGACCAGCAGCACCGGCGCCGGTTTGAGCAGCGCCCGCGCGATGCTGACCCGCTGCCGCTCGCCGCCGGAGAGCGCGCCGCCGGCCTCGCCCACGGTCGTCTCGATCCCGTCGGGCAGCCGGCCGGTCAGCTCGTCGACCCGGGCCAGCGCGGCGGCTCGGGCCAGTCGCGCGTCGTCGGCGCCGGGGTCGCCGGCTCGCACATTCTCGCCGATCGTGCCGTGGAACAGATAGGGTTCCTGGAACACGACGCTGGATGTCGCCCGGCGCGTTTCGGCGGTGAGCGCCGCGGCGTCGACACCGTCGATGCGGATCCGGCCACCGGTCGGCTGGTGCAGGCCCGCGATCAGCGCCAGCACGGTGCTTTTTCCGGAGCCGGACGGCCCGACGATCGCGGTGGTGCTGCCCGGTCGCAGCGTGAAGCTGACCCGGTCGAGTACCCGGTCGCCGGTGCCGTCGTAGCCGAAGGACACCTCGTCGAACTCGACGGCCGGCGGTTCCCCGGTGCCGGGCAGGGCCGCGCTGCCGCTCGGCACGGTCGGCGCGGCCAGCACGCGGCGGATCCGCTCCAGGGTGGCCCGGGTGGACTCCAGCGCCGGTGCGAGCTCGCTGACCGTGGTGAACGGTTCCAGGTAGCGGGCGGTCACCACGATCAGCGCGATCGCCTCCGCGACGTTGATCCGGCCGGTGACGGTCAGTGCCGTGGCCACCCCGGCCAGCAGGATCAGGGCCGACTGGCTGGCCAGGCTGAACAGCAGCTGCCCGGGAATCTGCATCCGCAGCAGCCGCATCGTGGCGCCGCGCTGCACGGTCAGCGCGGCACCCACCAGGCTGCGGGCCGGCTCGGCCCGGCGGGCGGCGCGCAGCGCCTGCTGGGTGCGGGCGAACTCGATGATCCGCTCGGTGAGGGCGCCGCTGGCCGCGTCCGCCGCGGCGTCGGCGCGCCGGGTCAGCCGCACCGACGCCCACAGCGCGCCCAGCAGCGGCGGCACGCCGGCCAACGCGGCCAGGCCGAGCGGCCAGGAGACACCGAGCAGCGCCACCGCGATCGCGCCCGGCAGCAGCACCGCCCCCAGCAGCGGGTTCAGCAGGTTGACCACCAGGCCGACCAGCTCCGGCCCGGTGGCGGCGATCGCCTGCCGGGCGGTGGCGGTCTGCTCGGCGGTGAGCCAGTCCAGCCGGACCTCGGGCAGCCGGTCGGCCAGGTCGTGCTGGGTGTGATCGAGCACCGCGAACCCCAGGTCGAAGCCGATCCGGGCGGTCGCGGTGTCGACTACCCAGCCGGCCACCGTCGCCGCGGTCAGCCAGCCCAGCCAGCCCAGCGCCCGCTGCGGGGCCGCGCTGAACAACGCCGCCAGCAACGGAACCAGCAGCACGGTGCCGGCGGCGCGGACGGTAACCGAGGTCAGCGCCAGCGCCAGGTAGCGCCCCACCCGGCCGCGGCGGTCGGCGGGCAGCAGCGACAGCCAGGTGCGGATCACGGCACCGGCTCCGCGGAGCCGACCAGCTCACCGCGACCGGACCGCCAGAGCCGCAGGTAGCGGCCGCCGGCCGCGAGCAACTGGTCGTGGGTGCCGGTCTCCACGATCCGGCCGCGGTCGAGCACCACGATCTGGTCGGCGCCGGTGACGGTGTGCAGCCGGTGGGCGATCACCAGCACGGTGCGTTCGGCGGCCAGCCGGTTGAGCGCCCGCTGCACCAGGTACTCCGACTCCGGGTCGGCGAACGCGGTGGCCTCGTCGAGGATCAGCACCGGGGTGTCGGCCAGGATGGCCCGGGCGATCGTCAGCCGCTGCCGCTCGCCGCCGGAGAGACCGCCGGCGCCGTCGAGCATGCTCCGGTAGCCGTGCGGCAGCCGCAGGATCCGGTCGTGGATCTGCGCGGCCCGCGCGGCGGCCTCGACCGCGGCGTCGGTCGCATCGGGGGCGGCCAGCGCGATGTTGTCGCGCACGGTGCCGCGCACCAGCTGGGTCTCCTGCAGGACGAACCCGACCCGGCGGTACAACTCGTCGGGGCGCAGCGCGGCGATGTCGACCCCGTCGATGCGGATCGCGCCGTCGTCGACGTCGTGAAACCGGGCCAGCAGCGCCGCCAGCGTCGACTTGCCGGACCCGGACGGGCCGACCAGGGCGGTGACCGTGCCGGGCCGCAGGGTCAGCGACGCGTCGTGGATCACCGGGACACCGGGGCGGTAGCCGAAGCCGACCCGGTCGAACACCACCGTCGCCGATCGGGAAGCCGTGGGCTGCGATCGGCCCGGCGGACGCACCGCCAGCTCCGGCTCGTCGAGGGCGGCCTGCAGCCGGCGAGCGGCGAGCAGGCCGGCGCGGATGCCGCCCAGGCCGTAGGCGATGCCGAGCAGCTGGGCACCGAACGCGGTGCCCAGCAGCAGAAACGGCAGTACGTCCACCGGATTCATCCGGTCGGTGACCACCAGCGCGGTGCCGGCGGCGGCGATCAGCCACAGGAACGTCGCGGGCCGGGTGGCCAGGTCCATCAGCGTCTTCTTTCCGGCCAGCGGCCGCTGCCAGCCGACCAGGAAGCCGATGTAGCCGTCGAGCCGGCGACGGAAGCTGGACGCGGCGGCACCGCCGAAGACCCGGATCACCGGCTGGCCGGCCAGGTCGGCGCCGGCCTCGGTGTTCATCGTCTCCGCCCAGCGCTGGGCCGCCGGAATGCGGGAGCCGGACTGCGCGGTCATCGACGCCGTGGTGGCCAGGTAGACCAGCACCGGCCCGAACAGCACCAGCGCCACCCGCCAGTCCACGGCGAACAGGTACACCAGCACCGCCGCCGGCGCGATCAGCGCGGCGACGGCGTCGCCGATGGCGTGGGTGACCAGGTAGTGCAGTGACAGCGTGTCGTCGGCGACCAGCTGCTTGATCGTGCCCGACCCGCGGGCGGTGAACCAGCCCAGCGGCAGCCGGGACAGCTTGGCAAGCAGGCGTTCCCGCAGCCGGTGGGCGAACCGGGCGTCGACCACGTGCAGCCCGAGCGTCAGGGCCGCCCCCAGCAGGGTGGACAGCCCCAGCAGGGCGACCGCGGCGCCGCCGATCGCCCACAGCGCCGACGCCGCAGCGCCGGACAGCAGGCGCCGGGCCAGCTCCACCAGCAGCACGAACGGCGCCAGCTGCGCCACGGTGACCAGCCCCTGCAACACCCCGGCGGCGACCAGCGCCGGCCGCAGCGGGGCCAGCAGCCGGTGCGCGCCGTCGGCCGTCCAGCGCCCGTGCGCGGCGCCGGCC
>NZ_JBYCLB010000486.1:0-3505 GCF_057473705.1 Mycobacterium sp. TH-M15
TAATACCACTGGCCGCGCTCCCGCTCGGTGGGGGCCGGCAGTGCGGCGATCCGGGCCACCCGCGGGCTCAGGTATTCGGTGATCCGTTTGACGGTGCCACCCTTGCCGGCGGCGTCGCGCCCCTCGAACAGCACCACCACCCGCGCGCCGGTCGACCGCACCCACTCCTGAAGCTTCACGAATTCGGTTTGCAGACGCAGTAACTCGGTCTCGTAGCGGCGTTTCGAGATCTTCGTCGGGCCCGGTGTCGAACTCACCTGGCCGCCTCCACCAGCTCAGCAAGCGACTCCGCCAGCAGGGTGGGCAGCACCGCGACGTCGCTCATCGCCTTGCGGTCGGCATTGATGCCGTAGTACAGCGCCCCGTTGTAGGACGTCACCCCGATCGCCAGCACCTGATCGTGCAGCAGCGGCGGCACGCTGTAGGCGTCGAGGAGCTTGGTTCCGGCGATGTACATCTGGCGCTGCGCCCCGGGGGCGTTGGTGATCAGCAAGTTGAACGCCCGCCCGGAGAGCCCGGCGACGTGGGTGGCCGCCCGGATCCCCATGGCATGCAGGCTCGGCGGCGCGAAACCCGTTGCGGTCAAAATGGTTCGGGCGTCCACCAGGCCGGCCGCGGTGGAGTTCGTCTCGCTGGCGTAGGCGACCTGGGAGAGCCGGATCACCGCGTCGGGCTCGCCCACCGGAAGGTCGATCAGGAACGGTGTCACCGCGCCGATCGGCTGGCCCTGGCCGGCGCCGTCGAACTTGCTGTCCGGGTAGACCGGCAGCGGCGCCATCGCCCGCACCGTCTTGGTCGAGGGCACCGCCTCGCCCCGGGACAGCAGCCAATTGCGCAGGGCGCCGGTGATCACGCTCAGCACCACGTCGTTGACGTCGCATTCGAAGCGGCTACGCACCATCCGGTAGTCCGCCAGCCGACCGGCCGCCACGGTGAACAGCCGGCCGCGGGAGACGTGGGTGTTCAGCGGGCTGCGCGGCGCGGTGCCGCCCAGCACCGACCGGGCCAGATCGAACGCCTTCAGGCCGGCCCGGGCCGCCAGCCGCGCCGGGATCGTCGCCCGGCTGATCCCCGCCCCGAGGACCTGCAGCTGGGTGCCGGGGACGGTCATCCATTCGCCGAGCGCCCCGGCGACCAGCCGGGCGCGGCCCGGCTCGACCCGCGGCACCCAGATGTCTTCGTCGAAGACCGGGGGGCGCTGGCTGCGGTCGGTGATGACGTGCCCGATCGCCAGTGCGGTCACCCCGTTGATCAGCGCCTGGTGCGACTTGACGTAAAGGGCCAGGCGGTTTTTGGTCAGCCCCTCGACCAGGTGCATCTCCCACAGCGGCCGGGACTTGTCCAACGGCTGTTGGGCCAGCTGGCCGACCAGCTGGTAGAGCTGTTGGTCGCCGCCGGGGGACGGCAGCGCCGATCGGCGCACGTGGTAGGTGATGTCGAAGTCGCGGTCGTCGATCCAGACCGGCCGGCCCAGCGCCGGGTTGACGTCGCGAACCTTCTGCCGGTAGCGCGGTACCTGCGGCAGACGCTGCTCGACGGTGGCCAGCAGCGTCTCGTAGCTCAGGCCGGCCCGCGGCCGGTGCAGGATCAGCAGCGACCCGAGGTACATCGGGGTGGCGGTGTCCTCCAGCCGGTAAAAGGACGTATCCGCTATCGACAACCGACTCACCATAGCGGCTGCCCTCCTGCCGACCCCCGATACTGCCCGCCCACGGTAGCCGTCAAGCCGCGGGGTCGCACGCGGATACCGCCGATCGGCGATTGTGCGATGATCACCGCAGTGCCCTGCCACTCTCCAGCGGGCCGCCGGTTCGACCGACCCGTGGAGAGGTGCGTATGACCGTGAACCCAACCCTGTCCGGCCCGCCGGTCGTCGCGCCGGTCGTGGACTACGAACCGCCCGCACATCCGGTCCCCGCCCATCGGCCCCGTCGGCCGGTGCCGGTGCGTCTCGGACGCCGCCGCGACCGGCCGCCGCCGGAACGGCCGGCGCGCGTCCCGCTGGCGCCGGTGCCCCGCACCGCGGCGATGTTCGCCGACACCACGCTGCGCCGGGTGCTGGAAGTCATCGACCGCAGACGCCCGGCCACCCATCTCTATCCGCTGCTCACCGCCGGGCTGGTCGACTCGCTCCGGTCCCGGCCGGGTGCCCTGCCGGCCGGCGGCGGCACCGAGGCGGCGGCGCTACACCGGTTGCGGTTGCAGCCGATCGAATCCGGCGGGGCACCATCGGCGGTCGAGGTGTCCGGCAGCTACCGACGCGGGCGCCGGCTGCACGCGCTGGCCTGCCGCATCGAACGGGTGCCGGCCGGAGCCGGGCCGGGCTGGCAGATCGTCGCGCTGGACATCGGCTGAGCGCTCAACATCCGCTGGGCGCTGCCATCCGCTGAGCGACGACCAGCGATCAGCGCTTCTTCCCGGACTTGGACAGTTTGCCGCGGCGCCGGGCCGCATCCCGGCGCTCCCGCCGGCTGCCGCCGGCGGCCTCCCGGGGCTCCCCGTTGTGTCGCTGCAGCTGAGCCGACCCGCCTTCGTCGGGACCGGAGTAGGTCAGCGCCGGCTCGGCGTCGTCGGCCCCGTCCACCCCCTTGGCACGCACCGCGGAACCCTCGCCGGCCGCCGCCAGGTCGGCCAGGCCCTGCGGGGCGGCCATCGGCGCGACCGTCTGGGCCGGTGCCGCCTCCACGGCGACGTTGAACAGGAAGCCGACCGACTCCTCTTTCATCCCGTCGAGCATCGCGGTGAACATGTCGAAGCCCTCGCGCTGGTACTCCACCAGCGGATCACGCTGCGCCATCGCCCGCAGCCCGATGCCCTCCTTGAGGTAGTCCATCTCGTAGAGGTGTTCACGCCACTTGCGGTCGGTCACGCTCAGCAGCACGCTGCGCTCCAGCCCGCGCATCGCACCGTCGCCGCCGAGGGCGTCCAGTTCGGCCTCCCGGCGGGCGTAGGCGCTCTCGGCATCGGCGATCAGCGCCGCCAGGAGCTCGTCGCGGGTCAGCTCGCCGGCCTCCCCGACGGCGTCGCTGTGCAGCAGGTCGTGATGGTCGATCCCCACCGGGTACAGGGTCTTCAGCGCGGTCCACAGCGTCTCCAGGTCCCAGTCCTCGGCGTAGCCGGTCGCCGTCGCACCGTCGACGTACGCGGTGATCACGTCGACCACCATGTCGTGCGCCTGCTCGGCCAGGTTCTCGCCCTCCAGGATCCGCCGGCGCTCGGCGTAGACCACCTTGCGCTGCTGGTTCATCACCTCGTCGTATTTGAGGACGTTCTTTCGGACCTCGAAGTTCTGCTGCTCGACCTGGGTCTGCGCGCTCTTGATAGCCCGGGTGACCATCTTGGCCTCGATCGGCACGTCGTCGGGGAGGTTCAGCCGGGTCAGCAGCGACTCCAGCGCCGCGCCGTTGAACCGCCGCATCAGCTCGTCGCCGAGCGAGAGGTAGAACCGGGACTCGCCCGGGTCGCCCTGCCGGCCGGACCGGCCGCGCAGCTGGTTGTCGATCCG
>NZ_JBYCLB010000487.1:0-7679 GCF_057473705.1 Mycobacterium sp. TH-M15
CTGGAGCAGACCGCCGAGGCCATCCGAAGTTATCTGTCCGACATGGGGATTGACGCCCATCGGGTGGAGATCCCGGACGCCGAGGACGGCAAGGACGTCCGGGTGATGGAGTTCATCTGGAGTGTGCTCGGCCAGATCGGCGTCGGCCGCAAGGACGCCCTGGTCAGTCTCGGCGGGGGCGCCGCCACCGACGTCGCCGGCTTCGCCGCCGCCACCTGGCTGCGCGGAATCTCGGTGCTGCACGTGCCCACCACGCTGCTGGCGATGGTGGACGCCGCGATCGGCGGGAAGACCGGGATCAACATCGAAGCGGGCAAGAACCTGGTCGGGGCGTTCCACCAGCCGGACGCCGTGGTGATCGACCTGGCCACCCTGGAGACGCTGCCGCCGCGGGAGATCGTGGCCGGGATGGCCGAGGTGGTGAAGGCCGGGTTCATCGCCGACCCGGTCATCCTGGATCTCATCGAAGCCGATCCGACGTTGGCGATGGACCCGACCGGCGAGGTGCTCGGCGAGCTGATCCGGCGTGCCGTCGCCGTCAAGGCGGCGGTGGTGGCCGCCGACGAGAAAGAGTCGGAGCTGCGGGAGATCCTCAACTACGGACACACCCTGGCGCACGCGATCGAAGCACTCGAGCACTACAAGTGGCGGCACGGCCACGCGGTCTCGGTGGGGCTGGTGTTCGCCGCCGAACTGGCCCGGCTGGTCGGCCGGCTCGACGACGAGACCGCCGACCGGCACCGCTCCATCCTGACGTCGCTGGGGCTGCCGGTCAGCTACTACGCCGACGCGCTGCCGTTACTGCTCGAATACATGGCCGGCGACAAGAAGGTCCGCGCCGGCGTGCTGCGGTTCGTGGTGCTCGACGGCCTGGCCAAGCCGGGCCGGCTGGAGGGTCCGGACCCGGCGCTGCTGGCCGCCGCCTACGCCGAGGTGGGTCAACGTGCGAAGTTGGGCAGACAATGAGCCGGGTCAACGTCATCAACGGACCGAACCTGGGCCGGTTGGGCCGTCGCGAACCCGACGTGTACGGCGAGACCACCCACGACGACCTGAGGGCGCTGATCGAGCGGGAAGCCGCCGAACTGGGTCTGGACGTCGTCGTCCGGCAAAGCGATAGCGAAGCGCAGCTGCTGGAGTGGATTCACCACGCCGCCGACGCCGGCGAACCGGTGATCCTGAACGCCGGTGGCCTGACCCACACGTCGGTGGCGCTGCGCGACGCCTGCGCGGAGCTGCGCGCACCGCTGATCGAGGTGCACATCTCGAACGTGTACGCCCGCGAGGAGTTTCGCCGGCACTCCTACCTGAGTCCGGTCGCCACCGGGGTGATCGTCGGCCTCGGGGTGCAGGGCTACCTGCTGGCGCTGCGCTCACTGGCCCGGACGGACCGCTGAGTCAGCCGTTCTCGTCGCCGTTCTCGGCGCCGGGCTGCTCGCCGGGCTGGGCGATCTCGGTGGTCTCCGCGTCTCGGGTGGGGATCTCGGTGGTGCTGGTCTCGGTGGTGGTCTCGGCGGTGGACCCGGGCAGCGGGATCTCGGTGGTGATCTCCTCCGGACGCTCCGGTGCGGCCTGGGCGAGCTCCACGGTGGTCTCCTCGACGGCCCGGGTCGGCGCGGTCAGCGTGGTGGTGCCGCCCGCTGCGCCCTCGGTCACGGCGGCCTCAGCCGCAGCGCCCTGCTGACCGCCGTTCACCGCGGCGAAGACGTCGTGGCCGTGCTGCTCGCCGCCCTCGGCGGCCAGGCCGTGGTGGTGCATCGGCAGCTTCGCGTACTGCCGGTCGACCAGCTTCTGGCCGACCGCCACGCCGACCATCGCGCACGCGAACACCAGCAGGGTGGTGAAGGCGGCGAATGCGGTCAGCTCCTGGAACAGGCCGCCGCTGTAGATCGCCAACGGGGTCAGCGAGATCAGGTAGGACAGCACCCCGGCGACCAGTCCGGCGACCAGCCCGGCGACCAGCCACGTCATCGCCAGGTCTTTGCGGCGGTCCGGGTCCGGGTTCGCCTTGGCGTCCCGCTGGCCGTCGACGTAGCCCCAGGCGGCGGCGGGCAGCACGATGAAGACGGCCAGCAGCGCGATGTTGGTCAAGGTGGCCAGCGACACCCATTGGTTGATCAGCGGGGCCTGGATCAGCCGGTCGACGATCATCAGGGCCGCGAACGCCAGTCCGCGCAGTAACCAGGTAGTCATGAGGGCACAGCGTAGCGAGTAGCGTCACGCAACGTGAAGCATTGCGCCCGCCGGGACAAACTCAGTGGCCGGATCGATGCGGCCGGGCTGGATGCATTGCTGATAACCGACCTGATCAACGTGCGTTATCTCGCCGGGTTCACCGGTTCGGCCGGGGCGCTGCTGGTGTACGCCGACGGCCGGCCGGCGAGGCTGGCCACCGACGGGCGGTACCGCACCCAGGCCGCCCGGCAGGCGCCCGATCTGCAGGTGGCGATCGGGCGGGCGGCCGGCAGGTGTCTGGCCGAAACGGCCGGTGCCACCGGGGTGCGGCGGCTGGGTTTCGAGAGCGACGTGGTCACCGTGGACGGGCTCGACGCGCTGACGAAGGCGGCCGGCGGCGCCGGGCTGGTCCGAGCGCCGGGCCTGGTGGAGGCGCTGCGCGAAGTCAAGGACGCCGACGAACTGGCCCTGCTCCGGCGGGCCTGCGCGGCGGCCGACGCGGCGCTGACCGACCTGGTGGACAGCGGGGGGCTGGCGCCGGGGCGCACCGAGCGGGCGGTCGCCCGCAGCCTGGAGGCGCTGATGCTGGACCACGGCGCGGACGCGCCGTCGTTCGAGACGATCGTGGCGGCCGGGGCGAACTCGGCGATCCCGCACCACCGGCCCACCGATGCGGTGTTGGCGGTCGGCGACTTCGTCAAGATCGACTTCGGCGCGTTGGTGGCCGGCTACCACTCCGACATGACGCGCACCTTCGTGCTCGGCCGGGCCGCGCCGTGGCAACGGGAGCTCTACCGGCTGGTCGCCGACGCCCAGCGGGCCGGCCGGGAGGCGCTGCGGCCGGGGGCCGACCTGAAGGCGGTGGACGGCGCCGCCCGGCAGTCGATCGCCGATGCCGGCCACGGCGAACACTTCGGGCACGGGCTGGGGCACGGGGTGGGGCTGCGGATTCACGAAGCGCCGGGGATCAACGCGACCGCTGGCGGTACACTGCTCCCCGGTGCCGTGGTGACCGTGGAGCCCGGCGTCTATCTGCCCGACCGTGGCGGGGTTCGCATCGAGGACACGTTGGCGGTGGCTGATACCCCCGGGCAGACCCCGGACTTGCTGACTCGGTTCCCCCGGGAGCTGACCATCGTGTAGGAGATGTGGAAGACCGTGGCCTCAACCGCCGACTTCAAGAACGGACTGGTGCTGGCCATCGACGGTCAGCTCTGGCAGATCGTCGAATTTCAGCACGTCAAACCCGGCAAGGGGCCGGCCTTCGTGCGCACCAAGCTCAAGAACGTCGTCTCCGGCAAGGTGGTCGACAAGACCTACAACGCCGGGGTGAAGGTGGAGACGGCCACCGTCGACCGCCGCGACACCACCTACCTGTACCGGGACGGCAGCGACTTCGTGTTCATGGACAGCGCCGACTACGAGCAACACCCGCTGCCCGAGTCGCTGGTCGGCGACGCCGCCGACTTCCTGCTGGAGGGCATGCCGGTGCAGGTGGCCTTCCACAACGGCACCCCGCTCTACCTCGAGCTGCCGGTCAGCGTCGAGTTGGAGATCACCCACACCGAGCCCGGCCTGCAGGGCGACCGGTCCAACGCCGGCACCAAACCGGCCACCGTGGAGACCGGCGCGCAGATCAACGTGCCGTTGTTCGTCAACACCGGCGACAAGGTGAAGGTGGACACCCGCGACCGGGGCTACCTGGGGCGGGTCAATGCCTGAGCCGTCAACGCCTGACCTGCCAACGCCTGAGCCCGCCTGACCATGCCGGACGGCAAACCCGCCCGGCCGGCGCGGCCGGTCAAGGGCCGCCACCTGGCCCGCAAGCGCGCGGTCGACCTGCTGTTCGAGGCCGAAGCCCGCCGTCTGACCCCGGTCGAGGTGGCCGATGTGCGCACCGGCCTGGCGCAGGGCGACAGCAGCGTGACACCGCTGCCGCAGTACACCGTGGCGGTGGCCCACGGCGTCGGCGCGCACGCGGCACACATCGACGACCTGATCACCACCCACCTGCAGGGCTGGACGCTGGAGCGGCTGCCCGCGGTGGACCGGGCCATCCTGCGGGTGGCGGTGTGGGAGCTGCTCTACGCCGACGACGTTCCGGAGCCGGTCGCCGTCGACGAGGCGGTGCGGCTGGCCAAGGAGCTCTCCACCGACGAGTCGCCGGGCTTCGTCAACGGGGTGCTCGGCCAGGTGATGCTGGTGACGCCGCAGATCCGGGCGGCGTCGCAGGCGGTGCGCGAGCAGCACGCGGCGGAAGCCGGTCCGGAATCGTGAGCCGGGACGGGCGGGATTTCGCCGTCGGCTCAGGAATGCGCCTTGCAGCTCCCGCCGGGTCCGCGCGGAGCGCACCGGACGAGCTCGCCGTTCCGGTCGGTGATGCGCCACAGGAAGAACGGGTCGCCGATCCTGTTCACGCCTTGGAACGGCGCAACCGTCGCCTGGCCGCCGTCGATGACCACCGACTCGTCTTGCACCGTCGCCTGGTGGCCGGCGGCGGTGAGCCGGTCACACGCCTCCTGCGCCGTCTCCGCGCCGGCGACCGCGGCCGTGTATCCGTCAGCGTTCACGTCAGCCCTCTCTGGCTCGTCCGTCGTGGCCACCCCGACGCCGAGGTTACCCGGTGCGCGGCGGGCGTCGGGGACACTTCCCGGGTCGGTGAAACCGGCCCCCTCGACCGGCTCGACCGGCCACAGGGCCACACTGGGTGATATGACATCCGACGATGAGCGACCCCGGCGACTTCGGGTCTCCGCGCTGGCGGCGGTGGCCAACCCGTCGTACTCGCGCATCGACACCTGGAACCTGCTCGATGACGCCTGCCGGCAGCTCGCCGAGACCAACCGGGCCGGACAACCGACCGAGCACCTGACCGGTCAGGTCAGACGGCTGCTGGACCGGATCGGTGCCTACGAGCGATACTGGCTCTTCCCCGGCGCCGAGCTGCTGACGACGTTTCGCGGATACCTGGCCGCGATGGACACCGTGCGGCTCACCGAGGAGGTGTCGCTGGCGGTGCGGCTGCTCTCCGAGTACGGCGACCGGGCGGCGTTGTTCGACCCCGCCGCCCCGCTGGCCGAGCAGGAGTTGGTGGCTCAGGTCAAGCGGCAGCAGTTCTACACCGTGTTGCTGGCCGACGGTTCCCCGCTGGAGACACCGGAGGGCCTGGTGGAGAGCCTGCGCGCGCTGCGCGACCCCACCGATGAGGTGCAGATCGGGCTGCTGGTGGTGGCCAGCGTCGAGGACGCCGTCACCGCGATCGCCCTCAACGGCGAGATCCAGGCCGCGGTCATCCGGCACGACCTGCCGCTGCGCTCCGTCGACCGGGTGCCGGTGATGACCACCCTGCTCGGCGCCAACGACGACGCCGCCGCGGTCGACTGCGGTTACGACGCCGTCGAATGCGCCGAATGGATCCGGGAGCTGCGGCCGCACATCGACCTGTACCTGCTCACCGACGAGTCGATCGCGGCGGCCACCACCGAAGAGGAACCCGACGTCTACGACCGCACGTTTTATCGGCTCAACGACGTCACCGACCTGTACAGCACGGTTCTGGCCGGTATCCGCAAGCGCTACGCCACCCCGTTTTTCGACGCCCTGCGGGCCTACGCCGCCGAGCCGGTCGGTCAGTTCCACGCCCTGCCGGTGGCCCGCGGCGCCAGCATCTTCAACTCGAAGTCGCTGCACGACATGGGGGAGTTCTACGGCCGCAACATCTTCATGGCCGAGACGTCGTCGACATCCGGCGGGCTGGACTCGCTGCTGGACCCGCACGGCACCATCCGGGTCGCGATGGACAAGGCGGCGATCACCTGGAACGCCGACCACACCTACTTCGTCACCAACGGGACGTCGACGGCGAACAAGATCGTCGTGCAGGCGCTGACCCGGCCCGGCGACATCGTGCTGATCGACCGCAACTGCCACAAGTCGCACCATTACGGCCTGGTGCTGGCCGGGGCGTACCCGCTGTACCTGGACGCCTACCCGTTGGCGCATTTCGCGGTCTACGGCGCGGTGTCCCTGGCCACCATCAAGCGCACGCTACTCGACCTGGAGGCGGCCGGGCAGCTGGACCGGGTGCGGATGCTGCTGCTCACCAACTGCACCTTCGACGGCGTGGTGTACAACCCGCAGCAGGTGATGGAGGAGGTGCTGGCGATCAAGCCGGACATCTGCTTCCTGTGGGACGAGGCCTGGTACGCGTTCGCCACCGCGGTGCCGTGGGCCCGGCAGCGCACCGCGATGATCTCCGCCGAGCGGCTGCGGGCCAGGCTGGCGTCGGATTCCTACGCCGAGGAGTACGCGGCCTGGTCCGCGCAGATGGCCGGAGTGAAGCGCTCCGAATGGGTTTCGCGCCGGTTGCTGCCGGACCCGGCGCAGGCCCGGGTGCGGGTGTATGCCACCCACTCCACCCACAAGTCGCTCTCGGCGCTGCGGCAGGCGTCGATGATCCACGTCCGGGACCAGGACTTCAACGCCCGCAGCCGGGACGCGTTCACCGAGGCGTTCCTGACCCACACCTCCACCTCGCCGAACCAGCAGCTGCGGGCCTCGCTGGACCTGGCTCGCCGGCAGGTGGACATCGAGCGGTTCGAGATGGTGCGCCGGGTGTACAACATGGCACTGGTGTTCCGCTACCGGGTCCGCCGAGACCCGGTGATCGGCAAGTGGTTTCGGATCCTCGACGAGGCGGACCTGGTGCCGGGTGAGTACCGGTCGTCGGCGGTCAGTTCGTATCGGGAGGTTCGCGAGGGCGGGCTGTCGGAGTGGAACGAGGCGTGGCGTGCCGACGAGTTCGTGCTGGACCCCACCCGGGTCACCCTGTTCGTCGGCAAGACCGGGATGAACGGATACGACTTCCGGGAGAAGATCCTGATGGAGCGGTTCGGCATCCAGATCAACAAGACCTCGATCAACAGTGTGTTGCTGATCTTCACCATCGGGGTGACCTGGTCCAGCGTGCAGTACCTGCTCAACGCGCTGCGCCGGGTGGCCACCGACCTGGCACAGACGCACGCCGCCGACAGCGCCGACGACCGGGCGCTGCACCGGCGCCGGGTCGCCGAGATCACCGAAGACCTTCCGCCGCTGCCCGACTTCAGCGAGTTCGACTCGGCGTTTCGCCCGGGCGGCGACAGCGCATTCGGCGACATGCGGGCGGCGTTCTACGCCGGCTACGAGGACGCCGACCGCGAGCACCTGCTGCTCGGCGAGGCCGGACGCCGGGTCGCCGAGGGCAGGACCCTGGTGTCGACCACGTTCGTGGTGCCCTACCCGCCGGGTTTCCCGGTGCTGGTGCCCGGGCAGGTGGTCTCCAAGGAGATCCTGTACTTCCTGGCCGAGCTGGACGTCAAGGAGATCCACGGCTACAACCCGGATCTGGGGCTGTCGGTCTTCACCGATGCGGCGCTGGCCCGGATGCAGGCGGTTCACGCCTGACGAAGGACACCGCTACGGCCCCTCACCGCGCAGCGACAAGAAGTTTACCGTCGCGTGCC
>NZ_JBYCLB010000488.1:0-12254 GCF_057473705.1 Mycobacterium sp. TH-M15
CACCCGGTCATCTCCGGGGGCGAACAGGGTGTCGTCGTTGTCGAGCATCAGCTTGAACACCGGGGTGAAGGTCGCCTCCAGATCGGCGGTGTAGGCCAGCCGGTAGTTCAGCGGCTTCTCCGCGGTCAACCTGTCGAACATCGCGTTGACCTCGCCGAGGGTCTCCTTCAACCCCGGGTAGGCCTTGATCAGCGCCTTGGCGTGCCCGCGGTGGGCCATCGAGTGCTGGCCTTCCTGGCGGACGAACGCGTCGGCCTCCTCGGCGATCGCCGGGTCGGTGATCAGCGGCATGGCCTCGGAGATCATCGAGACGATCATCTTCTCGAAGCCGATGGCCAGAAACGACACCGCGTTGGCCATCGACGAGAACGCCGGGTTGGTCTCGTTCCACCGGAACGGGACGTGGTGGTCGGCGAACGCGAAGCGCAGCTTGCGCACGATCAGATCGGTCATGGCGGCACCCCTCAGGTAACCATACGACTCGATGGTTTCATGTATGGTTGCTTGGTGGCCGCGGATTGTCTAGGTGAGCGCTGATGGCCCGACGGCGTGGCTGGGGTGGCGATCCGCCGGCCGACGACGACGAGGCGGCCCGGCGGATCATCGCCGCGGCGGTGCGGTTGATCGGCGAGACCGGTTCGGCGGTGTCGCTGGCCGACGTCGCCAACTCGCTGGGCGTGATTCGGCAGACGGTGTACCGCTACTTTCCCACCGCCGACGCGTTGCTGCGGGCGGTGGCGATCGCCTCGGTCGACGACTTCCTGGACCGGCTGGCCGAGCACGTCCGAGGTATCCACGACCCCGCCGAGGCGATCACCGAAGGGACCGTCTACACGCTGGACGCGGTGACCCGCACGCCGCAGCTGGGCATCACGCTGTCGTCGTCGTACCCGCACGACCACAGCCCGGAGATGACGTCCGCCGAGGCGCGGACGTTCGGGATGCGGATGATCGAGAAGTTCGACGTGGACTGGGCGAGCCACGGCTACGACGAGGCGAGCCTGGCCGAGCTGGTCGAGTTCACCCTGCGAATCATGTTGTCGTTCTTCGCCGCCCCGAACGACCCGTCCCGGACACCGGACCAGCTGCGGCGGTTCCTGCGCCGCTGGCTCGGCGAGGCGGTGCGCGCCCAGGCGAGTCGCTAGCCCGGCCCGGACCGGTGCCGGCATCGGTTGCGCGTCGTCGGATGACCCGCCTGTCGCCGTGCGTGGTGTGCTGAAGAACGGGCTTGGCGTCATGAGGCCGGTTGTGTATCGTCCGGTTCGGCGCAGATGCGGTCGGTATTTTGCTCACCGGCCGAAACGTCGTCGTTTCGCTGCGTGTGTGTCGGTTTGGTTTCCGGGCAGTTCCACCGCTCGCACCGCACCAGCCTGCACGTGTCGACGACAGGAGTAGGCATGGAACGCGCAGTCCGTTCACCGCTTGCCGCTGCCGCCACGGCGGCGGTGTTGGCTACCGCGGCCGCGACCCCGGTAGCGGCGCGCAGCCGGTCGACCCGCAGACAGCGGACGTGCTGCTTGCCGCGGCGGCGTCCGATGTGGCGGCGTCCTGGGAGGAGGGTGTTCCAGACCGCCCAAGCCAACTTCGGGGACATCAGCGACCACTTCTGGAGATATTTTTTCCGGCGGTGCAGCAGGAGATCGTCAACCGGGTCGGCCTGATCGAAGATTTCGTCAAACACCCGGCCCAGGGTCCGGCGCTGTTGAACGAGTTCTTCGGGCTGGTGGACAAAGCGGTCAACGCACACTCCACCCCGTTCCTGGCGCCCAACGATTACCTGTTCGGCTCGGTGGACGACGGCCACGACGCCTACCTGCAGAGCTTCGCCGCCGCACTCGGCGACTCCGATCCGTCGGCACTGCACGCACTGGACTTCTGGAGCTCGGCGTTCAGCGCGGCCCTGCTGGGGAACCTCGCCCCTTTCATCGGCATGGAGCTGCGGTTCTTCGACGACGTCTCCGGCATCGTCGAATCCATCTCCGGCGGGCATCTCGCCGACGCGTTCCAAACCCTCACGGCGACACCGGTCAACGTCGTGAACGCGCTCTTGAACGGGTACGGGACCGTCGACCTGCCCGACATTCCGCTGTCGGACCTGTTCAAGGGCCTGGAGTCGAACACCGTCGTCACCTCGATAAATCTCGGCGGCATCTTCAGCCCCAGCGGGTCGTTGTTCGAATCACTGGGCCTCACGGCGACGGCCTGCCGAACGTCGACGGTGAACCGTTCGGCACCATGGGGTCACTGGTCTCCATGCAAGAGGGCATCGCGGTGGCTCTGGGCTGGAGCGGCGAGGGAAACCCGATCGACGCGCTGTTCGGCCTCGGAATATAGCCACGCGCCCGCGCTCAGCACCGGTCGCGCATGTCTCGAGTAGCCTCGGACAGGCTCTCCACCGACCGGGAAGGTGTTATGGCACAGCCACTGTTCGGCGTCGACCTGTCCAACAACAACTGGGGTGGGCGAGCGCCCGCGGCGATCGTGCCGATCCTGAACAGGATCATCGGCGAGGGGTTCACCTTCATCGAGCACAAGGTCTCCCAGGGCAACTACTTCGTCGACCGCTACTGGCCGACGGTGCTGGCCTGGGGCCGCAGAACCGGCAACATCGTCGTCGGCTACCACTACGTCACCACCAATCCGGCGCAGCAGCAGCTGGACACCTACCTGTCCAACGTCGGCGACCGCACCGTGCCGTGCATGCTCGACTTCGAGGCCGACGGCGGCGGCATCGCCAACTTCTGGGCGGTCTGGGACACGTTCGCCGCGGCCGGGGTGAACATGCGGCTCTCCTACATCCCGCACTGGTACTGGCAGCAGATCGGCTCGCCCGACCTCTCCGACGTGGTCGGGCTGATCGCCTCCGACTACGTCGCCGGGACCGGGTTCGCCTCGACTCTCTACCCGGGATCGGGGTGGCCGGGCTGGCGACCCTACGGCGGCGCCACCCCGGTGATCCTGCAGTTCACCGACGCGGCCGAGGTGGCCGGGCTGGTCTGCGACGCCGACGCGTTCCGCGGGACCAAGGCGGCGCTGCGGCGCACGCTGGGCATCGGGAAGCGACCGGCGCCGGCCAAGGACTAAGGCCGGAGGGCGGATGCGGACCGCGTCGACGACGAGCTGGCCCGCGGCGGGTCCCTGAACTGCACATCGACCCGTGCCCAGTGGGTGACGGGCGAAATCCGCGATCGAGTGACCAGGACTCCGGACATGGTTCAAGAATTGGTGTGCGGTCGTCGGTGTGGTTTCACGGTGTAGCGCAGGGTGAGGCCGGTGCCGGGGTAGACGGACCCGGCGCTCGTCGCCACTGCTGTGTCGAGGTGGTCTTGGGCGGTGAGCGCTGCGCTGACCAGCGCGGTCAGGACTTGGTGACGGTCTGGATCAACGTCGCGGCGGAGTCGCTGGAGAGCATCCAGCCGTTCTGGTCGACGAAGGTGACCACCTTGCTGACGGGCGGCAGTTTCTTGCCGGCCAAGGTGACCTCGGCGGCGGCGGTGCTCGGCCCCACCCACCAGATGTTGCCGGTCTGAAAGGACAGCGGCAACTCCCCGTGCGACACGGCCCGTTCCAGCCGGCCGCGCTGGAACGCCTGGCGCTCGTCGTCGTTGATGCCGCCCTGGACCAGGCGCTTCCTCGCCCGGTCCGGAACACTCGGGTCGGTCAGCGCGCCGAGGATTCCGGTCACCTGCGCGGCGGTCAAAAGCTCTTCGGCGGGCGCAGGGGCGGCAAGCACCGTCGGCGCATACAGCACGGCACCGGTGGCCCCGGCAACCGAGATGCCCGCGGCGACGACTGATTTCACGACGACGTTCATGATGATCGGTACTATTCTAGGTGCCGGTCCCGATCCGGACTGGTTGTGTGACCAATCCCGCGACGCCGACCCCGTGTGCGCCAGACCGCAGTCGGTCAACCGGCCAGGTCGCCGCGTTGGCTTCGGCGTCCCGGTCACCCACGGCCGGTGGCGGCCCACCCGTCGGGCTAAGCTCGACAGCCATGACCGCAGCTGAACAGGCGATCGACATCCACACCACGGCCGGCAAGCTGGCCGATCTCAAGCAGCGCACCGAGGAGACGCTGCACCCGGTCGGCGAGGCCGCGGTGGAGAAGGTGCACGCCAAGGGCAAGCTCACCGCCCGCGAGCGGGTACTGGCGCTGCTCGACGAGGACTCGTTCGTCGAGCTGGACGCGCTGGCCCGGCACCGCAGCACCAACTTCGGCATGGGCGAGAAGCGCCCGCTCGGCGACGGCGTCGTCACCGGCTACGGCACCATCGACGGCCGCGACGTCTGCATCTTCAGCCAGGACGCCACGGTGTTCGGCGGCAGCCTCGGCGAGGTGTACGGCGAGAAGATCGTCAAGGTGCAGGAGCTGGCGATGAAGACCGGCCGGCCGCTGATCGGCATCAACGACGGCGCCGGCGCCCGCATCCAGGAGGGTGTGGTCTCGCTGGGCCTGTACAGCCAGATCTTCCACAACAACATCCTGGCCTCCGGGGTGATCCCGCAGATCTCGCTGATCATGGGCGCCGCGGCCGGCGGGCACGTCTACTCCCCCGCGCTCACCGACTTCGTCATCATGGTCGACCAGACCTCCCAGATGTTCATCACCGGCCCGGACGTGATCAAGACCGTCACCGGTGAGGACGTCACCATGGAGGAACTCGGCGGCGCGCACACCCACATGGCCAAGTCGGGCACCCTGCACTACGTCGCCTCCGGCGAGCAGGACGCCTTCGACTACGTGCGCGACCTGCTGAGCTACCTGCCGGCGAACAACTACGCCGAGCCGCCGCGCTACCCGGCGGCGATCCCCGAGGGCGCCATCGCGGACAACCTCACCGACGAGGACCTCGAGCTGGACACGCTGATCCCGGACTCGCCGAACCAGCCGTACGACATGCACGAGGTGATCACCCGCATCCTCGACGACGACGAGTTCCTCGAGGTGCAGGCCGGCTACGCGCAGAACATCGTGGTCGGGTTCGGCCGGATCGAGGGCCGCAGCGTCGGCATCGTGGCCAACCAGCCCACCCAGTTCGCCGGCTGCCTGGACATCAACGCCTCGGAGAAGGCCGCGCGGTTCATCCGGACCTGCGACTGCTTCAACATCCCGATCATCATGCTGGTGGACGTCCCGGGCTTTCTGCCGGGCACCGAGCAGGAGTACAACGGCATCATCCGGCGCGGCGCCAAGCTGCTCTACGCCTACGGCGAGGCGACCGTCGCCAAGATCACCGTCATCACCCGCAAGGCCTACGGCGGTGCCTACTGCGTGATGGGCTCCAAGGAGATGGGCGCCGACGTCAACGTCGCCTGGCCGAGCGCGCAGATCGCGGTGATGGGAGCCTCCGGCGCGGTCGGGTTCGTCTACCGCTCCCAGCTCAAGGAAGCGGGCGAGGCCGGCCAAGATGTTGATGCGCTTCGCTTACAGTTGCAGCGCGAGTACGAGGACACCCTGGTCAACCCGTACATCGCCGCCGAGCGCGGCTACGTCGACGCGGTGATCCCGCCGGCGCACACCCGCGGTTACATCGCCACCTCGCTGCGGCTGCTGGAGCGCAAGATCGTCCAGCCGCTGCCGAAGAAGCATGGGAACATCCCACTGTGACCTCCGGTGAGCGGAGCGAGTCGGTGAACGACGAGGCGTCGGATCCGTCCGGTGAGCACCCGCGACACAGCCATCTGCCGCCCGGACCGGATTTCGAGGTCATCACGGGCAATCCCAGCCCCGCCCAGCTGGCGGCGCTGGTCACCGTGCTGAGCAAGATCTCCGGGCCCACCCCGGGTCAAGACGAGCGCAACATGTGGGGTCACCCGGTGGACAAGCTGCGCTACCCGATCTTCAGCTGGTATCGGGTCACGCTGCTGGAGCGCACGCATCTGCGCCGATGACGATGCAGAGCGCAGCGATGCCGAGGAACGGCGCCATCAGGCCGCGCCGATGACGAAATGACCCGGCTGGTCCTCGCTTCCGCCTCGGCGGGCCGACTCGCCGTGCTGCGCAAGGCCGGAATCGACCCACTGGTGGTGGTCTCCGGCGTCGACGAGGACGCGGTGATCGCCGAATTGGGCGCCGATGCGTCGGCGAGCCGGGTGGTGAACGCACTGGCGGCCGCCAAGGCTGACGCCGTGGTCGATGCGTTGGACGCTGAGGCCGCGACGGATTGCGTTGTGATCGGCTGCGATTCGATGCTGGAGGTCGACGGCAGGCTGTGCGGTAAACCGGTAACGGCCGATGTCGCCCGCGCCCAGTGGGATTCGATGGCCGGGCGCACCGGCCTGTTGCACACCGGGCACTGCGTGCTGCGGGTCGACGCGGGCGCCGTCGTGCAGCGGGAGTTCGATGTGGGTTCTACCACCGTTGGATTCGCGACCCCCACGGGCGACGAACTGACCGCATACATCACCAGTGGCGAACCGCTCGGCGTCGCAGGCGGATTCACCATCGACGGCCTGGGCGGGTTCTTCGTCGACCGCATCGACGGCGACCCGTCGAACGTGATCGGCCTGAGCCTGCCGTTGCTGCGCCGGCTGCTGCAGCGATTGGGAGTATCCCTCGCGACGCTGTGGGCGGCCAACCCCACACGGTGAACTGCAACGCAATTGCGACCCGGACGCGCCGGGCGAGGTCACCCCTTCGAACACGATCACGGCTCACACTGAGGTGATGCCGGTCGAAGAAACCATGTGGGACGTTGAGGTGCCGCGGGACGTCGACAGCTACGACACCGAGCGGTTCCGCGCCGCACTCGCCGAAAGCGTTCAAGAACGGCTGTCGCCCGGCAAGCAGCTGCTGCGGGTGGTCAGCTGGTGCGCCGAAGGCGTCGCGTTGTTCTGGCCGAAGTCGGGCCACATCGCGGTCGCCTACGAGGTGGCGCTGAACGTCTGATCCGGCGTGCCCGGGGCCGCGTCAACCGCCGCAGGGTGAGCGGGCAGGCGAGCCGGCCGTCTCTCGGCCCACCCCCGGGTCCGTGTGTCCTGTCCCCCGGTGTCGGCGAGACCCGAGCGCGCGGGTCACGGTGCGTTGGGAACCGCGGACGACCTACCCGGCGCAGGCCGACTCGGTGCGCTGCCGGCCGGGGCGGTGATCCCACGGTCGCCGACTGTTGGGGTCGGCGATGCCGCTCGCGGTTGCCCCGGGCCACGCGCAGCGTCACGAGCGGGGTCGATCCGGCCGCCGATCCCGTGCGGTGTGAGATTCCTCGCCGCCACGCCCCCGGCGTGAGGTGGGTAGGCTCGATGCTGTGCCAGTGTCACCTGACCCCAGCCCCGCCCTGCAGTCCTACGCCCACCCGGAACGGTTGGTGACGGCCGACTGGCTGGCCTCCAACATGGGTCGACCCGGCCTGGCGATCGTGGAGTCCGACGAGGACGTGCTGCTCTACGACGTCGGCCACATCCCCGGCGCGGTGAAGATCGACTGGGTCACCGACCTGAACGACCACCCGGTCCGCGACTACATCACCGGCGCCAAGTTCGCCGAGCTGATGGACCGCAAGGGCATCGCCCGCGACGACACCGTGGTGATCTACGGCGACAAGTCCAACTGGTGGGCCGCCTACGCGCTGTGGGTGTTCACCCTGTTCGGCCACGAAGACGTCCGGCTGCTCGACGGCGGCCGCGACCTATGGGTCTCCTCCGGCCGGGAGACCACCCTGGACGTGCCCACCCGGACGTCCACCGGCTACCCGGTGGTCCAGCGCAACGACGCGCCGATCCGGGCCTACCGCGACGACGTGCTGGCCACCATCGGCACCCAGCCGCTGATCGACGTACGTTCACCGCAGGAGTACACCGGCGAACGCACCCACATGCCGGACTACCCGGAGGAAGGGATCCTGCGCGGCGGGCACATCCCCACCGCCATCTCGGTCCCGTGGAGCCGCGCGGTCGACGACAGCGGCCGGTTCCGCAGCCGCGACCAGCTCGAGGAGATCTACAGCTTCGTCAAGCCGGACGACAAGCCGATCGCCTACTGCCGGATCGGGGAGCGCTCCAGCCACACCTGGTTCGTGCTGACCCATCTGCTCGGTCGCCCGGACGTGCGCAACTACGACGGGTCGTGGACCGAGTGGGGCAACGTCGTTCGGGTACCGGTCGTCGACGGCGACCAGCCGGGAGCCGTACCGGTCTGATGGCACTGCCCACGCGGCTGGCCGAGGTGGTCGCCGAGTTCACCGAGATGCAGGGCGACGACAAGGTCAGGCTGCTGTTGGAGTACGCCGACGAGCTGCCCGAGCTCCCCGACGACCTGGAGCAGGCGGCGATGGAGCCGGTCCCGGAGTGCCAGTCGCCGCTGTTCATGCACGTCGACGCGGCCGACCCGCAGCACATCCGGCTGTTCTTCAGCGCGCCCCGGGAGGCTCCGACCACCCGCGGTTTCGCGTCGATCCTGGCGTCCGGCCTGGACGGGCAGTCGGCCGCCGAGATCCTGGCGGTGCCGGAGGACTTCTACGGTGAACTCGGACTGGCGGCGCTGATCAGCCCGCTGCGGCTGCGCGGCATGTCGGCGATGCTGACCCGGATCAAGCGCCGGCTGCGGCAACGGTAGGGGCGCCTAGAACACGTTCAGCGCTCGCGCTTTACACTGCCTCAAGATAGATTCCTAAAAACCTTCCTTAGAGACTTGCCAGCAGGAGGCCACGTGGCGAAGGATGCCAGCCCCAGGATCACCAAGGTGCTCGTCGCCAACCGCGGGGAGATCGCCGTCCGGGTGATCCGCGCGGCCCGAGATGCCGGGCTGCCCAGTGTCGCGGTGTACGCCGAGCCGGACGCCGACGCGCCCCACGTGCGGCTGGCCGACGAGGCGTTCGCACTGGGTGGGCAGACCTCCGCCGAGTCCTACCTGGTGTTCGAGAAGATCCTGGACGCCGCGGCCAAGTCCGGCGCGAACGCGATCCACCCCGGCTACGGCTTCCTCTCCGAGAACGCCGACTTCGCCCAGGCGGTGATCGACGCCGGCCTGATCTGGATCGGGCCGTCCCCGCAGTCGATCCGCGACCTCGGCGACAAGGTCACCGCCCGGCACATCGCCGCGCGCGCCAAGGCGCCGCTGGTGCCCGGCACCCCCGACCCGGTGAAGGACGCCGACGAGGTGGTGGCGTTCGCCAAGGAGTACGGCGTTCCGGTGGCGATCAAGGCGGCGTTCGGCGGCGGCGGCCGGGGCATGAAGGTGGCCCGCACCATCGAGGAGATTCCGGAGCTGTTCGAGTCGGCGACCCGGGAGGCAGTCGCGGCGTTCGGCCGCGGCGAGTGCTTCGTGGAGCGCTACCTGGACAAGCCCCGCCACGTCGAGGCGCAGGTCATCGCCGACCAGCACGGCAATGTCGTCGTCGTCGGCACTCGGGACTGCTCGCTGCAGCGCCGGTTCCAGAAGCTGGTCGAGGAGGCACCGGCGCCGTTCCTGACCGACGCTCAGCGCACGGAGATCCACGAGTCGGCGAAGCGGATCTGCAAGGAGGCCCACTACTGGGGCGCCGGCACCGTCGAATACCTGGTCGGCCAGGACGGCTTGATCTCCTTCCTGGAGGTCAACACCCGGCTGCAGGTGGAGCACCCGGTCACCGAGGAGACCTCCGGCATCGACCTGGTGCGCGAGCAGTTCCGGATCGCCAACGGCGAGATGCTGGACCTCACCGAGGACCCGACGCCCCGCGGGCACAGCATCGAGTTCCGGATCAACGGTGAGGACGCCGGCCGCGGCTTCCTGCCGGCGCCCGGGCCGGTCACCCTCTTCGCCCCGCCAAGCGGTCCGGGCGTCCGGGTGGACTCCGGGGTGGAGACCGGCTCGGTGATCGGCGGCCAGTTCGACTCGATGCTGGCCAAGCTGATCGTCACCGGCGCCACCCGCACCGAGGCGCTGGAGCGGGCCCGCCGGGCCCTGGACGAGTTCCGGGTCGAAGGGCTGGCCACCGTCATCCCGTTCGACCGGGTGGTGGTGCGCGATCCGGCGTTCGTCGGCGACGAGAACGGGTTCACCGTGCACACCCGCTGGATCGAGACCGAGTTCGACAACACCATCGAGCCGTTCACCGGCGGGCAGGCCGTCGACCACGAGGACGTCGCACCGCGCCACATCGTGGTGGTCGAGGTCGACGGGCGTCGGCTCGAGGTGGCGCTCCCGGCGGACCTGGCGCTCTCCAACGGCAACGGCAGCGGCGGGGCCGGCGTCGTCCGGAAGAAACCCAAGCCGCGCAAGCGCGGGGCGGCCGCCGGTGCGGCCGCGTCCGGTGACGCGGTGACCGCGCCGATGCAGGGCACCGTGGTCAAGGTCGCCGTCGAGGAGGGCCAGGAAGTCGCCACCGGTGACCTGGTGGTGGTTCTGGAGGCGATGAAGATGGAGAACCCGGTGACCGCCCACAAGGACGGGGTGATCACCGGCCTGGCGGTGGAGCCGGGCGCGGCCATCACCCAGGGCACCGTGCTGGTGGAGATCAAGTAGCGCGACGCCGCCTCAGTCGGCGATCTTCTGCAGCGCCGACCCCTTGTGCATGGCGACGTGGTCGCTCTTGTCGCTCTGGATCGCGTACTGGGGGTCGTCCGGACTGCAGCGCCGGGTGTGCCCCTGGTAGTCGGTGTCTTCGGTGTGCACCCGCACGATTCTGCCGGTCACGTAGCCGGCCTCGGAGTTCCATCGCACATGGTCGCCGACCTTGAATTTCGCCGCCATCGTCGCTCCGCTCGGTCCCCGATGTCGGCCCAGCCGGGCATGCCGGCGCACGGCACCGGCGCCGCAGTGGTCACGCTGCGGTGACCGCTGCGGCGCCTCGCCTGCGCTGAGGTCGACGACGGCCTCAGCTGGGCCGATGTCTTACAGACCCATCGCGGCGAGCAGGGCCGGGATGTGGTCGGTTGCGATCGCACCGAACAGCGTCGAGTCGCTCAGCAGGCTCGACACGGTCGAACTTGAATTGAAGTCGGCGGCGCCGGGGATCAGGTCCTGCAACGTCGTGCTGCCGAACCCGAGAAAGTCCACCATCTCGGAGAGATTCGAGGCGCCGCTCAGCGTGATGCCGTCATGTGCGCCCAGATCACCCAGCAGGCTGTTGATGGTGATGTCGCTGATCTTGAACTCGGTCGCCAGGTCACCCAGGTTCGTGGTGGCGCTGAACTTCAACAGGTCGCCCAGCGTGTCGTCGCCCAGCCCCAGATCGCTCACGATACTGCTGAGATGCCCGGTCGGGACGGTGATGAGCCCGCCGAGGATTTTCAGCGGCGGAAGCTCCATGTTCGCTATCGACGGGAAGTCGGCGAGTAGCTGGGTCAGCGTCGTCGCGTTGCCTATGGCGGGATCGCCGGCCGGGGTGAAGTCGGCCAGCAGGCTGTTCACCGTGATGTCGGCCAGCGGTTCGCCGTTGAAGCTGAGATCACTCAGCAAACCCCCGATGGTCGTGCTGGCGGTTACGCCGGGGACCAGGTCGCCCAGCAGGCTGTTGATGGTCACGGTGGTACCCACGTCGCCGAAGGCGGCCGAGTTGAGCATCTGGGGGATCGTTTCGTCGAGGCCGTCGGTCAAGCCCAGGCTGCTCAGGGCCGAGTCGAGGGTCGGGTTCGCATCTGGAAACGCGGCCACCAGCTGGCCGAGAGTCAAGCCGCTGATCGGCGTGGGCGTGCCGTTCACGTCGACGTCGATGAGGCCTAGCAGGCCGGCGATGTTGAGGGCGTCGCCGGTGGCGGCGGTGCCGGTCAGGGCCACGCCGCGGTGCTGCGAAAACAGCCCGGCCTGCAGCGGCGCCACCGGCACGCCGGCGAGCAGGGCAGCGCCGGCGACGGCGGTGCTCGCGACGACCACCCCGGCCTTCATCGCAAACCTGCGCTGTTCGGTCGGCGGTGCCGTGACGGCGAAACTGTTGGACATATCTACAGCCCCTTTCAGATGTGTCATACGGAGAGTGTGATTCCTACGACATACGGAACTTAATGTGATCTCAGCATCGTGTCAACTTTTATTCGGTTCGCATCACACTGCCGACGCTCCCGTACATGGCCGACATACCCGCTCATCAAGAGCCTCTCGGATAAACCCCCCGGCGTGTTTTCGGCGAGAGAATTCCCTGGTCAGCGCCGAGGTCGCCACGATGCCCGCCGAGACCAAAGCGCGGCTTGATGCCGCTGATCCCACCGGCGGTTCCTCCCGGCAGTACCGGACCTGCGGCCGGTGGACGCGAACCATATCGAGTCACGATGCGATTCGGCAGAAAGACAGATGCCGTTGTGGCCGCTATCCCAGCGGTGAGCCGATGATAGGCGGAC
>NZ_JBYCLB010000489.1:0-2737 GCF_057473705.1 Mycobacterium sp. TH-M15
GCTCTCCGGCGGTGAGGCGCAGCGGGTCAAGCTGGCATCGGAGCTGCAGAAGCGCTCCACCGGGCGCACCGTCTACATCCTCGACGAGCCGACCACCGGGCTGCACTTCGACGACATCCGCAAGCTGCTCAACGTCCTCAACGGCCTGGTCGACAAGGGCAACACGGTGATCGTGATCGAACACGAACTCGATGTCATCAAAACGTCGGACTGGATCGTCGACCTGGGCCCGGAGGGCGGTGCCGGTGGCGGGACGGTGGTGGTGGCCGGCACGCCGGAGCAGGTGGCGGCGACACCGGAGAGCTACACCGGCAAATTCCTGGCCGAGGTGCTGGCGCCGGCCGCGAAACCCGCTGCGCGCTCGGCCCGCCGTCGGAAAATCAGCGCTTAGCTTAGCCGGTCGTCGGGGAGCAGCCGGAATGCCGCAGCGCCGGTCAGCGGCGTGATCGCGCGGAAATCACGCCGGGTGAGCAGCGCATCGGTTTCGTACTGTTCGGCCAGCGCCACCGAGACCGCGTCGGTCAGGTCGAGCCGCAGGGCGGCGTACCGGTCTCGGATCATCCGCGCCATCCGCAGGGTGGGTGCCGACACGACCGGGATATCGACGCGTCCGGTGCGCTCCTGTGCGAGCAGCCAATCGTTGATCGCGAGCGCCGCCGGTCTGCCGACGTTCCGGGTGGTGATGTGTTCGATCTCGAGAAGAACCAGCGGGGAGACGACGGTGAGTGCCGCCTCGATCAGCGCCTTTCGTGCCGCCAGATGCTCCGGGTCTGCGGAGTTGAAGGCGGCCACCAGCCCGGATGTGTCTGCAACGACGATCATCCGGAGACGTCTACCGAAGCCTCACTGACCACCTGGTGGATCTCGTCGGCAGTCACCGGACGCGCATAATTCAACGTGGGCATCTCCCACTTGTCGGGCCAGCGACGGGCACGCAGCGCGGCGAGGTGGAAGGCCTCGCGAAAGTACTCGGACTCGGGCCGTCCATCCCGCGCGGCCGCCTCCTTGATCACCGCGAGATCGTCCTCGTCGACCATCACCGTCGTCTTCTTCAGCGGCATATGGGTATGGTACCAGCACCATATATACTTCGCTTCGTCAGCCGGCACCGCCTCAACCTGCTGCCGCCTTCAGCAGCGGCGACGGGAACCGCGGTGGCACCCGCACCCCGTCCAGCCAGTCGGTGAGCTCCTGTGCCCGCCGCGTCAGCGCGTCTCGTGCCTGGCGGCCCGGGTCTTCCAGCAGCTGCAGCTGGATGCGGCTCGCGTCGTCCTGATACCAACCGCCGATGATCCGCCCATTCCACCACACCGTGGGCCCGGCGTTGCCGTTGGCGTCGAACACCCGGCCGCGGTGCTCGCCGAGATACCAGTCCCGCTGATACCAGCCCATCG
Source organism: Mycobacterium sp. TH-M15 (assembly GCF_057473705.1). NCBI lineage: Bacteria > Bacillati > Actinomycetota > Actinomycetes > Mycobacteriales > Mycobacteriaceae > Mycobacterium > Mycobacterium sp. TH-M15. The sequence continues at coordinate 1,395 of NZ_JBYCLB010000489.1, forward strand.
TGGTGACGTCGAGGCCCGGCAACAGCGCGCCCCACGGCGCGACGCCCGGTTCGGGTTCCAGATCGTCGGGCAGCGCGTAGCCGGGCGCGCCGTGCAGGTCGACGTCCAGCGCGCCGATGTCGGCCAACGCTTTTCGGATCGTGGTCTTGCTGGTACCGAACCACCAGGTGACGTCGTCGGCGGTGGCCGGTCCGAACGCCCGCAGCCAGGTGCGGATCATCTGGGCTTGCGCCGCGGCGGCGGTCACCGGCTCGCCCGGACCGCCGAGCCAGTCCGCGGCGATCGCCCAGCGCGGCCGCGACGAGGTCCAACCGCCGTCGTTGGGTCCGCGCACGATGTCGCCTTGCGCGCCGAGCACGGTCAGCGCCCGCGGGGCCAGATGAGCCCGGCCGCCGTAGGCCTTTCCGGGCGCCGGGTCATAGGTTCCGGCCAGCTCAGGCAGGGCCGCGCGCAGCTCAGCGCTGCTGGCCGGGCCGTGCTCGTCGAGGTGGCGGAGCACCGCCGCGCCGGCCTGATCCAGCCAGTGCTCGCCGTCTTCGGCCACCCCGGCCTTCCCGACGTCGGCGATCAGTCGTCGCCGCTCGGTGGCGGCGACCCGGTCGCTGGCCGCCGCCTGCGCGGCGGGCAGATCGGCGGTGTCGAACACCCACAGCGTGCGGCGCATCGCCAGATGCTTGACCAGCGACCGAGTCTGATACAGCTCGCGGTCCAGGTCGGCGGTGACAAAACCGGGCGATCGGGCCCGCAGCGACAGGTACGGGGTGGCCGGATCGGTGGCGTGCAGGCCGACCAGCGCGCCGATGATCGCGGTTGTCGTCGGGGTGTCGCCATCAGCCGACAGGAAATGTCTGCGCGCCAGCCGATCCCGTCGCTCCGCCACCGTGAATGTCCGCACCGCCCAGACTCTACGTGCCGCCGGCTGACCGGCGGCCGAGGTAGCGGGCCATCAGCTCCCAGTAGCCCAGCGTCAGGGCCATCGCGACGCCTGTGGCAAGCGCCGTCGGCAGCGGCCGGCGCCGACGCGCGTTGACCAGCCCGATCCCCGTCGCGGCGGTCGCGGCCAGATTCAGCGCCAGTCCGGCGTCACGTGGACGCTCGATGATCCACTGTTCCTCACCCAGCATGGCTCGGGTCGACCAGGCGGATCGGTCGGCCGGCTCGGGGAAGACCACCGGGTTGAGCGCGAACCTACGTCAGCTCGGCTCACGGAGCGGCAGGCCGGCGGCGCGGTAGATGGCGTCGATGACAGTCATGTTCTCGATCGCGTCGGCAGTTGTGGTCTTGACCGGCTCGCCGCGAAGCACGGCGCCCGCGAACGCATCCAGCTGGTAGGCGTAGGAGGG
>NZ_JBYCLB010000490.1:0-1950 GCF_057473705.1 Mycobacterium sp. TH-M15
GCTCACCCGCGCCCGACGATCAGATCCCGCACAGCCGAGTGGGTGTGCAGCTGCCACAGCGCCTGGATCGGTGCCAGCGGCGGGTCGGCGAGCTCGATCACGGTGACCGCACCGTCCAGCGCCGGCCCCGGTGCCGAGGTGACGAAGGCGACCGCGTCCTCGGTGAGGGCGGCCGCCTCCGGCGGGCAGCCCTGCAGCCGGCTGACCCGGTAGGCCGGCTCGAATCCGGCGCGCCGGCAGGCGTTGACCAGAAAATCGCTGTAGTACGACGACCCGGGCGGCGCCCACAGCGCGATCGGCTCGTTCGCCAGGTCGGCGACGCTGACGTGGGACCGGCTGGCCAACCGGTGGTGGCTGCGCACCGCCACCCGCAGGGCGTCGTAGCGGATCACCGTGCTGGCCAGGTGTTCCTGCGGCACCACCCCGCGGCGCAACCCGAGCTGCACCGTGCCGTCGCGGACCCCCGCGGTCATCCGGTCGGGGAAGAGCTGCAGCACCGTGAACGAGGTGGCGGGCAGCGCGGCGACCGCCGACCGGATCAGCGCGTAGACGTCGCCGCTGCTGATCGCCGGGGAGTGGCCGACGACGAATTCGTCGGCCTGATCGTCGGCAGCGGCCCGGGTGTGCTGGATGACGGTCTGCGCGGCGGTCAGCAGGGACCGGCCCTCGTCCAGCAGGGTTTGACCGGCCGGCGTCAGGGTGATCCGCCGGTTGGCCCGGATCAGCAGCGCGGCGCCGACCTCTTTCTCCAGCTGCCGGACCGAGTTCGACAACGCCTGCTGGGAGAGCCGCAGCTGGGCGGCGGCCCGGGTGAAGCCCCGGGCATCGGCGACCGCGACGAAATGGCTCAGGCGGCGCAGGTCGGGGCGGACCGGATCGGGCATCGCATCACCCTATCGACAAGTAATGCTTGTCAATACCGCATTCAAAGTTGTTTCTCATTTGTGGATCTCCCGGGTAACTTGGCGATGACAACTGGTGCAACTTGACGGTGACAACAGGAGGGTGAAGATGAGCGATCTTGCGGGCAGATCGGCGGTGGTGGCCGCCGGGGCCAAGAACCTGGGCGGCTTGATCAGCACCACGCTGGCCCAGAGCGGCGTCAACGTCGCGGTGCACTACAACAGCGCGAGCAGCGAACCGGACGCCGACAAGACGGTCGCCGCGGTGGAAGCGGCCGGCGCCAAGGCGATCAAGGTGCAGGGTGACCTGACCAAGCCGGCCACCGTCGTCGCGCTCTTCGACGCGGCCGTCGATGCGTTCGGCGGGGTGGATCTGGCGGTCAACACGGTCGGCAAGGTGCTGCGCAAGCCGATCCTGGAGACCACCGAGGCCGAATACGATTCGATGTTCGACATCAACGCCAAGGCCGCCTACTTCTTCTTGCAGCAGGCCGGCAAGCGGCTCAACGACAACGGTTCGGTGGTGACTATCGTCACCGCGCTGCTGGGCGCGTTCACCGACGGCTACTCCACCTACGCGGGCTCCAAGTCTCCGGTGGAGCACTTCACCCGGGCGGCGGCCAAGGAATTCGGCAGCCGCGGCATCAACGTCAACAGCGTCGCGCCCGGCCCGATGGACACCCCGTTCTTCTACCCGCAGGAGACCCCGGAGCGGGTCGAGTTCCACAAGTCGCAGGGGATGGGCAATCGGCTGACCCGGATCGAGGACATCGCGCCGCTGGTGGCGTTCCTGCTCGGCGACGGTCACTGGATCACCGGGCAGACCATCTTCGCCAACGGCGGCTACACGACGCGTTAGCCCGCGCGAGCGTGCGCAAACCCGGTGGTGTGCGCGGCGTCTCGGCCGGGGACACGCACCGTCGCGAGGAGACGGGACCCCTACAGCGGGATGTTCTTGTGCCGGCCGCGCCGCGCGGGCGCTTCGGCCAGCGCCTCGGTGAGCTTGCTGCGGGTGTGCGCCGGGTCGATCTTCTCGTCGACGACGCCG
>NZ_JBYCLB010000491.1:0-3277 GCF_057473705.1 Mycobacterium sp. TH-M15
TCTCGGCATTGTCGACGGTCTGGTCGAACTCTGCGCGATGTGCCACCGTGGTGTCCAGCACGGTGTTCAGGTTTTTGATCACCTCACCGATCGCCTGGTCGCGCTCGGCGATCGTCGAGGTCAGCTGCGCGGTCTGGTCCAGGATGTCGTTGATGGTGCCGCCCTGACCCCCGAACACGGTGATGATGGCCGACGTGATGGCGTTGACCTTGTCCGGGTCCAACGCCCGAAGCAGCGGACGGAAGCCACCGACCAGCGCATCAAGATCCAGCGCCGGCTGGGTGCGCGACAGCGGGATGAACCCGCCCGCCGGCAGCACCCGGTCGGCGCCCTCGCCGGTGCCGCGGCTGAGCTCAAGGTATCGGTCGCCGAACAGGTTGAGATAGCGAATCTTGGCGGTGGTGGACTGATACAGCGGCAGCGAGCGGTCCACGGAGAAGTCAACATAGGCCCGGCGCCCGCCGTCGATCAGCCGGATCTTTTTGACCTTGCCGACTTCGACCCCGGAGGCGCGGACGAACTGGCCGGCTCGCATGCCGCTGACGCTGCTGAACTCCGCGGAGTAACCGTCGGTTCGGTCGAAGCGGACCTGACCGAACACCACCACGATCATGGCGGTGAAGAGCAGCAGCACCGACGCGACGATGCCGAGCTTGACGAGGGTGCCGGTGATTTTCATGGGTTGATCGTGTTCTCCCCCCACGCGCGGCCCCAGACGTATTCCTGGGCGATCGGCGAGGCGACGTCGAGGTGGTTGTACGCGGCAGCGCTGACGCCGGTGTCTGCCACCAGCAGAGGCGCGGGCCACAGATCGCGGGTGATGGTCTGCCAGCAGCCCGGCGCACCGCCCGGCCCGCCGCGGGCGTTGGTTCGCGGCAGATTGTCCGGATAGACGTAGGGGTTCTGCACCCCGCCGATCAGGGTGGCCAGCGAGTAAAACGCCGCGCCGAGTCCCAGGGTGCCGGCCGCGACACCGATGTTGCCGGTCAAATTCAACAGCAACCCCGTCCCGCCGAGGATCATGGTGTTGGTGTCCAGCGCATAGCCGTCGCCGTTGCCGAAAATGGTGCCGAGTTTGTGGCGAATATCGCCGAGCATCCGGAAGGTGCAGAACAGCTCCGGGCTGTAGGTGTCGAGCAGCTCGGTGACGGGCACCAGGTCGGCTGCCGCCCGCTCCAGGTAGGGTCCGCCGCGGCCCAGCACGTCGGCGCCGGTGTTGCCGAGCCCGACCGCCGCCAACAGCGCGGCGTCCAGCTCTTTCTGCTGCGCGTTCAGGGTGCGGGCGGTGACGGTGGCATTGTTGACGGACTCGAGCAGATCCGGCGCCGCGTTGGCGTAGACGTTACCCAGGGCAGCCAGCTGCTGAATGTCGTGGCGGGCTTGCGGCTGCAGCGGATTCACCTCGTCGAGAATGGCGTTGGCGTTGACCAGTGACTGCCCGAATTTGTCGCCCAGCCCGTTCAGCGCGTCCGCCGCGGCGCTCAGTGTCAGGTTCAGCTTGACCGGGTCGATCTTCTCGCTGACCGAGAGCACCGTCTGGAACAGGGTGTTGAACTCCGTCGTCACATGCCGCGCGTCGATCATCTGGCTCGGTGAGACCCGTTGTCGCGTTGGATTTTTCGGCGATGTCAACGACACGTACTTTTGGCTGAATATCGTGGTCGCCGCGACTTCGGCGTCCACGTTGGCCGGGATCAGCTTGATGTAGCGCGGGGAAACATCCAGGGTGAACTTGGCCGCTGGCTTGCCGTCTTCGGTGACCTCGCGGATGTCGCCCACCCGGCCGATCTGCACCCCGTTGTAGGTGACCTTGGAACCCGGGTCCATCATCAGACCGGCCCGCGACGACAGCATCGTCAGCTGCGTCGTCGGGGTGAAATCTCCTCGGTACTGCAGGTAGACCAGCCACAGCACCAGCGCAGCGACTGCTAGGGTCGCCACACCGACCACCCGATACGGCCGGACCGGCGCCTTGTTGACTTTCCCGTGCGGACTCGTCATGGCCATTCGCACCCGTTACACCGTGAAGTTGAAGTTCGGGTTGACGCCGTAGAGCGCCATCTGGAACAACAGGACGATGACCGGCACCGCGACCAGCGACACCCGCATCGACCGGCCGACGGCCTCACCGACGCCGACCGGGCCGCCGCTGGCGTTGTAGCCGTAGTAGCAGTGGACGAGTAGCACGGCTACGGCCATCAGGATGGCCATCCCCAGCGACCAGAACACGTCGTTGGGGCGCAGGAATGTCGAGAAGTAGTGCTGGTAGGTGCCGGCCGCCTGCCCGTAGAACACCGTCGTGGTGACCTGCGGAGCCACAAACGACATGATCAGGCCCAGTGAGTAGAGCGGGATGATCACCACCAGGCCGGCCAGCACCCGGGTGGACACCAGGTACGCCGTCGAGTTGATGCCCATCACCTCCAGCGCGTCGATCTCCTCGCTGATCCGCATGGCGCCCAGTTCGGCGGTGGCGCCGGCGCCGACGGTGGCTGCCAGCACGATGCCGGCGACGGCGGGGCAGACCAGGCGCACGTTGATCAGTGCGGCGACGAACCCGAGCAGCGCCTGGATCCCGACCTGGCCCAGCGCGGCCAGGCCCTGGATGGCGACCAGCGTGCCGGTGGACAGCGTCACGAAAGCCATGATCACCGCGGTGCCGCCAACCAGGGCCATCGCACCGGTGCCCATGCCGATCTCGGCGACCAGCCGCAGGACTTCTCGGCGATACCGGGTCAGCGCCCAGGCCATGTCGCGGCAGGCGCGCACGGTGAACCAGGCCAGCTGGCCGGCGAGGTCGACGGATCGGGTCGCGGCGCCGCCGTAGCGGCGAACGGCGGCGGTCGACCGCGGGAAGCGGGTCTGCAGTACCTGGGCTGTCGTCATATCCGCGCCGGCGTTCCGAACCGCACGCCGATCGTGCTCAGCACCACGTTGACCGCGTACAGCGCCACCACGCTCAGCACCACAACCTCGTTGACGGCCGTGCCCAGGCCCTTGGGGCCGCCGCTGACGGTCAGGCCGCGGTAGCACCCGAGCAGGCCCGCGATGAGGCCGAAAATCGTGGCCTTGATCGTTGCGACCACCACCTCGGGTAGCCCGGTGATCAGCGTCAGCGTGGCCAGGTAGGAACCCGCGGACACGTTCTGCAGGAAGACTCCGAACAGGAAGCCACCGACCAGGCCGACCATGGACACCAGGGCGTTGAGCAGCATGGCCACCAAGGAGGCGGCCAGCACCCGGGGCAGCACCAACCGATGGATCGGGTCGATGCCGA
>NZ_JBYCLB010000492.1:0-4709 GCF_057473705.1 Mycobacterium sp. TH-M15
CCACCCGCCGGGCGCGGGGGGGGCGGTGCTGCGCTCGCGGCGTGGGGCGCACCTGCACCCCGGGGGGCGGGTGGCGGTGGTGGGGGGCGCCGGCGGCGCCCGCGACCCGGGCAAGCGCGGGCCGATGGGCCGGATCGCCGCCGAGCTGGCCGACCTGGTGGTGGTCACCGACGACAACCCGCGCCGTGAAGACCCGGCGGCCATCCGGCAGGCCATCCTGGCCGGTGCGGCCGAGGCGCCGGCGCCGGCCGAGCTGGTCGAGATCGGCGACCGGCGAGCCGCGATCGACTACGCGGTGCGCTGGGCACGCCCCGGCGACACGGTGCTGGTGGCCGGGAAGGGCCACGAGACCGGGCAGACCGCCGGCGGGCAGACCCGCCCGTTCGACGACCGGGTGGAGCTCGGGGCCGCGCTGGAGGCGCTGCGATGATCCCGATGACCGTCGCCCGGATCGCCGAGATCGTCGGCGGGCGGCTGGCCGGCATCACCGCCGAGCAGGCCGAGCGCACCGAGGTCACCGGCACGGTGGAGTTCGACTCACGGCGGATCACCCCCGGCGGGCTCTTCCTGGCGCTGCCCGGCGCGCACGCCGACGGCCACGACCACGCGGCCGCGGCGGTGGCCGCCGGTGCGGTCGCGGTGCTGGCCGCTCGGCCGGTCGGGGTGCCGGCGATCATCGCAGACCCAGTGGCACCGACCGAGCCGGCCGCCGACGGTCGGTCCAGCGTTCTCGAACACGACGACCCGGCCGGCTCCGGGGCGGCGGTGTTGGCCGCGCTGGGCAGGTTGGCCGCGGCGGTCGCCGGTGAGCTGGTGGCCGGCGGGCTGACCATCGTAGGGGTGACCGGCTCGTCGGGGAAGACCTCCACCAAAGACCTGCTGGCGGCGGTGCTGGCGCCGCTCGGCGAGGTGGTGGCCCCGCCCGGGTCGTTCAACAACGAACTGGGCCACCCGTGGACGGTGCTGCGGGCCACCGAGGACACCGACTACCTGGTGCTGGAGCTGTCGGCGCGGCACCGCGGCAACATCGCCGCGCTGGCCGCCATCGCCCCGCCGCGGATCGGGGTGGTGCTCAACGTCGGCACCGCTCACCTCGGCGAATTCGGCTCGCGGCAGGCTATCGCCGATACCAAAGCCGAACTGCCGCAAGCTGTCCCGGAGCACGGGGTGGTGGTGCTCAACGCCGACGACCCGGCGGTCGCGGCGATGGCCGACAAGACCTCCGCCCGGGTGGTGCGGGTCAGCCGCGCCGAGCGCACCGCCGCCGGACCCAGCGACGTCTGGGCCGGCGAGGTCGGCCTGGACGAGGCGGCCCGGCCCCGGTTCACCCTGCACACCCGCTCCGGCGAGACGGCACAGGTGCGGCTCGCCGTCTCCGGCGAACACCAGGTCGCCAACGCACTCTGCGCCGCGGCGGTCGCGCTGGCCTGCGGTGCCGGGGTGCAGCGGGTGGCCGCGGCGCTGGCCGGCGCCGGACCGGTGTCGGCACACCGGATGCGGGTGAGCACCCGCGACGACGGGGTGACGGTGATCGACGACGCCTACAACGCCAACCCGGACTCGATGCGGGCGGCGCTGCTGGCGCTGGCCCAGATCAGCCGCGGTGCCGACGGTGCCCCGGGGCCGGTTCGCCGGCGCAGCTGGGCGGTGCTCGGCGAGATGGCCGAGCTCGGCGGGGACGCGATAACCGAACACGACGCCATCGGCCGGCTGGCGGTGCGCTTAGATGTCTCTCGTCTGGTTGTGGTCGGCGTTGGGAGAGCGATGAGGGCCATGCACGACGGCGCGGTCATGGAGGGCTCGTTCGGACCCGAGGCCACCATGGTCGCCGACGCCGACGCCGCCCTGACGCTGTTGCGGGAAGCACTGGCGCCCGGAGACGTCGTGCTGGTCAAGGCATCCAACGCGGCCGGCCTGACGACGCTGGCCGAGACGCTGCTCACCGACGTGCCGGATGTTCGCCGGTGATCGGCATCCTGATCGCCGCCGGCGTCGCGTTGCTGGTCACCATCCTGCTTACCCCGGTGCTGATCCGGCTCTTCACCAGGCAGGGGTTCGGCCAGGAGATCCGCGAGGACGGCCCGGCCAGCCACCAGAGCAAGCGCGGCACCCCATCGATGGGCGGGGTGGCGATCGTGGCCGGGATCTGGGTCGGCTACCTGGCCGCCGAGCTCACCTTGTTCGCGCTGGGCGGCGGCGGCCCGACGGCGTCCGGCCTGCTGGTGCTGGGGCTGGCCACCGCGCTCGGCACGGTCGGCTTCGTCGACGACCTGATCAAGATCCGCCGATCCCGGAACCTGGGGCTGAACAAGACCGCCAAGACGATCGGCCAGGTCGGTGCGGCGGCGCTCTTCGGCGTGCTGGTGCTGCACTTCCGTAACGGTTCCGGCCTGACGCCGGGCAGCCCCCAGCTGTCCTACGTGCGCGAGATCGCCACCGTCACCCTGCCGCCGCTGGTGTTCGTGCTGTTCTGCGTGATCATCGTCAGCGCCTGGTCGAACGCGGTGAACTTCACCGACGGCCTGGACGGGCTGGCCGCCGGGTCGATGGCGATGGTCAGCGCGGCCTACGTGTTGATCACCGTCTGGCAGCACCGCAACGCCTGCGCCGCCGAACCGAGCCTGGGCTGCTACAACGTCCGCGACCCGCTCGACCTGGCGTTCATCTCCGCGGCCGCCACCGGCGCCTGCATCGGGTTTCTGTGGTGGAACGCGGCCCCGGCGAAGATCTTCATGGGCGACACCGGTTCGCTGGCGCTGGGCGGGGTGATCGCCGGGCTCTCGGTGACCAGCCGCACCGAGATCCTCGCGGTGGTGCTGGGGGCGTTGTTCGTCGCCGAGGTCACCTCCGTCGTGCTGCAGATCATCGCCTTCCGCAGCACCGGCCGCCGGGTCTTCCGGATGGCGCCGTTCCACCACCACTTCGAGCTGGGCGGCTGGGCCGAGACCACGGTGATCATCCGGTTCTGGCTGCTCACCGCGATCAGCTGCGGCCTGGGGGTCTCCCTGTTCTACGGCGAGTGGTTCACCGCGGTCGGTGGCTGATCGGTGGCCGAAGTTCCCTGGGTCCCCGGGCTGGCGCCGTTGGCACCCGGCGCGGCGGTGCTGGTCGCCGGCGCCCGGGTCACCGGCCGCGCGGCGGTGGCCGCACTGCAGCCGCTCGGCGCGGCGCTGACGGTCTGCGACGACGACCCGGCCATGCTGCGCCGGTACGCCGAGGCCGGGATGGCGACGCTGAGCCCGGAGGCGGCCACCGCCCGCATCGCCGAGTTCGCCCTGGTCGTCACCAGTCCGGGGTTTCCGCCGAGCACGCCGATGCTGCTCGCGGCCGCAGCCGCCGGCGTCCCGGTCTGGGGCGACATCGAGCTGGCCTGGCGGCTGGACCAGGCCGGCCACTACGGGCCGCCGCGGCGCTGGCTGGTGGTCACCGGCACCAACGGCAAGACCACCACGACGTCGATGCTGCAGGCGGTGCTGACCGCCGCCGGCCTGCGCAGCGTGCTCTGCGGCAACATCGGCAGCCCGGTGCTGGATGTGCTGTCTGAGCCGGCTGACCTGTTGGCCGTCGAGCTGTCCAGCTTCCAGCTGCACTGGGCGCCGTCACTGCGGCCGGAGGCCGGGGTGGTGCTCAACATCGCCGAAGACCACCTGGACTGGCACGGCAGCATGGACGCCTACGCCGCGGCCAAGGCCCGGGTGCTGCGCGGCCGGGTGGCGGTGGCCGGGCTCGACGATGCCCGGGCGGCCGGCCTGCTGGCCGGTGCCGACGCGCCGGTACGGGTCGGCTTCCGGCTCGGCGCACCGGCCCGCGGCGAGCTGGGGGTGGTCGACGGTCAGCTGGTCGACAGAGCCTTTGTCTCAGCCGGCTCCGAGGGACTGGTGCTGGTCCCGGTGGCGTCGATATCGGTGCCCGGACCGGTCGGGGTGCTCGACGCGCTGGCCGCGGCCGCGTTGGCCCGCTGCGTCGACGTGCCCGCGGCGGCGGTCGCCGACGGACTGGCGTCGTTCAGCGTCGGCCGGCACCGCGGCGAGCGGGTCGCGGTCATCGGCGGTGTCGATTACGTGGACGACTCCAAGGCCACCAACCCGCATGCGGCCGAGGCATCGGTCTCGTCCTACCCGCGGGTGGTCTGGGTGGCCGGCGGGCTGCTCAAAGGCGCCCACGTCGACGCCACCGTCGCCCGGATCGCCGATCGCCTGGTGGGTGCGGTGCTGATCGGCCGCGATCGCGACCAGGTTGCCAAGGCGTTATCACGACACGCACCGGATGTCCCCGTCGTCCACGTTGCGACAGGCGAGGATGGTGATATGCGTGATGCTAATGGGGTTGTTGATGCGCAGGTGGTCCGGATCGCCAACGTCGACGGGCCGGTGAGCTCACGAGTGATGGCCGCGGTGGTGGCCGCCGCCCGCGAGCTGGCCCAGCCCGGCGACACGGTGCTGCTGGCCCCGGCGGGAGCGTCGTTCGACCAGTTCACCGGGTACGCCGACCGCGGCGACGCGTTCGCCGCCGCCGCGCGCGCCGCGATCCGGTAGCGGCGTGGGCAACGTACTGGCCCGGCTGCGACGCCGGGGCGTCGAAGCACCCGGAGCCGGGGATCCGGGCGGTGAGTCCGCGGCGGCACCGGTCGTGGACGACGCCGCCGAGGACACCGGCGCGGCCGAGATCATCGGCGACGGCGCCACGGCCCCGATCGGCGCCACGGCCCC
>NZ_JBYCLB010000493.1:0-9246 GCF_057473705.1 Mycobacterium sp. TH-M15
CGTGCACCCCATCGTGCTCGGCGAGCACCGCGCCCTCGGCGTCGACGACGGCGCCGGGCCGGATGCCGATCGTGGCGCCGAGGAACGCGCGGGTGTCGCCGGTCGGGATGAAGCAGATGTCGTGGCTGTCCGGCTTCTCGGCGACCGCCAGGCCGCGCCGGGCGGCCTCCTGGCGGATCTGCGGCTTGGGCGTGTCGCCGACCGGGAACGCGGCGTGCGAGAGCTGCTCGGCGGTGAGCACCGCCAGCACGTAGGACTGGTCCTTGTCGGCGTCGACGGCCCGGCGCAGCCGACCGTCCGCCAGCCGGGCGTAGTGGCCGGTGGCCACCAGGTCGAAGCCGAGCGCCACCGCGCGGGCGGCCACCGCGGAGAACTTGATCTTCTCGTTGCAGCGCACGCACGGGTTCGGCGTCTCGCCGCGGGCGTAGGACTCGACGAAGTCGTCGATCACCTCTTCTTTGAACTTGTCGGCGAAATCCCAGACGTAGAACGGGATGCCGAGGATGTCGGCGACCCGGCGGGCGTCGCCGGCGTCCTCCTTCGAGCAGCAGCCGCGTGACCCGGTGCGCAGCGTGCCCGGCGCCTGGGAGAGCGCCAGGTGCACGCCGACCACCTGGTGGCCGGCGTCGACCATCCGGGCGGCGGCCACCGACGAGTCCACCCCGCCGCTCATCGCGGCCACCACCTTCATCGGGACACCCCCGCCGCGGCCAGCGCCGCCCGCCGGGCCCGGTTCACCGCACCGGGCAGCACTCGCAGTGCCGCGTCGACGTCGGCGTCGGTGCTGGTGTGCCCCAGCGAGAGTCGCAGCGAACCGCGGGAGGTGGCCGGGTCGGCACCCATCGCCACCAGCACGTGCGACGGTCGGGCCACCCCGGCGGTGCACGCCGACCCGGTCGAGCATTCGATCCCGTTGGCGTCCAACAGCATCAACAGCGAGTCCCCTTCGCAGCCGGCGAACGTGAAGTGCGCGTTGCCGGGCAGCCGGTGATCCCGCGCGCCGTTGACCCGGACGTCGTCGATCCCGGCCAGCACGCCGTCGACCAGCCGGTCCCGCAGGCCGCGCAGCCGCTCCGCGGTGCCGTCCTGGCCGTCGACGGCGATCCGCGCCGCGGCGGCCATCCCCACCGCGGCGGCGACATCGGGTGTGCCGGAACGGATGTCACGCTCCTGGCCGCCGCCGTGGGTGAGCGGCACGCAGGCCACGTCGCGGCGGAGCAGCAGCGCGCCGATCCCGGTCGGCCCGCCGAACTTGTGTCCGGTGACGCTCAGCGCCGAGACCCCGCTGGCGGCGAAGTCCAGCGGCAGCTGCCCCACCGCCTGCACCGCGTCGCTGTGCATCGGAACCCCGAATTCGGCGGCCACCGCGGCCAGTTCGGCGATCGGCATCACGGTTCCGACCTCGTTGTTGGCCCACATCACCGAGACCAGCGCGACGTCGTCGCTGTCACCCAGCGCATCGCGCAGTGCGGCCGCCGAGACCGAGCCGTCGGCGGCGGTGGGCAGCCAGGTCACCTCGGCGCCTTCGTGCTCGGCCAGCCAGGCCACCGCGTCCAGCACCGCGTGATGCTCCACCTCGGTGGTGACGATGCGACGGCGGGCCGGGTCGGCGTCGCGACGGGCCCAGTAGATGCCCTTGACGGCCAGGTTGTCGCTCTCGGTGCCGCCGCTGGTGAAGATCACCTCGGACGGGCGGGCGCCGAGGGCGGCGGCCACCGTCTCCCGGGACTCCTCCATCCGGCGCCGGGCCGCCCGACCCGCGGTGTGCAGCGACGAGGCGTTGCCGACGGTGCCCAGCGCGGCCGTCATCGCCTCGATGGCGGCGGCATACATCGGGGTGGTGGCAGCGTGATCCAGGTAGACCATGACCCGCTAAGACTACCGACCTGCGAGATAAGCGCCCCCGACCTGGGCACCTACCGCACCTTCCTGGCCGTGCGCTTGCTGCTGGCCGTCCCGGGGCGGCTTACGGCGAACACCGCGGCCGCGTCCCCCACGCGGTCGCCGCCGCCCTCACCCCCGACGAGCTGCCCCTATCCATAACCGCCGACACACCGGGTACGGACCGGACGGCGGCCTGACAGCGGGCTGCCAGAGCTCGCCGATCGGGGCCCGGCAGCTGCAGCGGTGCCACCTGGACATGCGCCACGGTGCGCCGGGCGGCGATCAGCCGCCACATCGAGGACAACAGCGCGTCGTCGCCGACGAACGCGGGAACGGTCGACGTGGAGCCGTCGACGTGGTGATAAGTCAGCCGCAGCGGCTGCACCGGCCGGGCCGCGTCGATGGCCGCCTGAAACATCGCCGGATAGAACCGCCCGCCCACCCGGTGCGCTTGTCGGCCGCACCGGGTGGTGCCCTCCGGGAACACCACGACGGTGCGCCCGGCGCAGAGCCGGGCCGCGATCGCGTCGACGACGCCGGGCAGCCCCCGCAGGCTGACCCGCTCGATCGGAATGACCCGGGCGATTCGCGCCAGCAGACCGACCACCGGCCAGCGGATCAGATCGGCGCGGGCGACGAACGCTCCCGGCAGCACCGCGCCGATGGCGAAGACGTCCAACCAGGACACGTGCCCACTCACCACCAGCACTCCGCTCAGGTTGCGGACCGGCCCGCCCGACACCGTGATCCGCGTCCCGAAGCACCGCAGCACCAGCCGGCAGCAGCCGCGCTGCAGCCGCGACCGACCCGGCATCGGCACGGCCAGCAGCAGCGGCAGCACCGGCACCAGCAGCACTGCCAGCACGATCCGCAACGCCACCACCACAGCCGACGACCGCTCGGCACCGCGAACACAGCCGGTGTGGCAGAGCGCCCGCGGGAACCAGGTGCGGTCGCCGGTCACCGTGGCGTCGCGCCCACCAGGTCGGCGGCCGAGGCCACCGACCGCAGCCTGCGCAGATAGCGGGTGTCGGCATCGCCCCTGGCCAGCAGGGCCGGAAAGTCGCCCACCCCGAAGGTCGGGTCGTGGGCCGGTGCGCCGCAGATCCGCGCACCCAGGCGCAGGTAGCCGCGCATCAGCGGGGGGATCACCGGGCGCGGCGGGGCCGGGATCTCGTGCAGCCCGCGGCCGTCGAGCACGACCGGCCGGTGCGGCGTCAACCGGTACGGCGACGCGTGGCGGCGCTGCACGAAGTCGTGCACACCGCGGATCTGGCTGCCCGGTGCGCCGTCGCCGTGGACCGGAACCGACACGCAGCCGGTGACGTAGTCGTAGTCGTTCCTTTCCAGGTAGGCCAGGATGCCGGCCCACATCAGCAGCACCACCACACCGTTGCGGTGACCCGGGCGCACCACCGCGCGGCCCATCTCGACCAGTGAAGGGCGTAGCCGATCCAGCGCGGTGAGGTCGAATTCAGTTGCGGTATAAAGCCCGCCGGCCGCGATCGCGCCGGCCGGTGGCAGCATCCGGTAGCAGCCGACCAACTCGCCGGAGGTGTCGTCGCGGACCAGGAGATGGTCGCAGTGTTGGTCGAATCGGTCGGCGTCGAGGCCGTCGGCGCCATCGGGCAGGGTGAAACCCGGCTCGGCGCTGAACACGTCGTAGCGCAGTCGCTGGGCGGCTTCGATCAGCGCGGGGTCGGTGGACAGCAGCAGCGAGTAGCGCGGGTCGGTCGATGAGGTTGAGGTATTGGCCGGAATGAGGACGGAACTGGTGTTCACGGTTAGCACCGTTACCCAGCTATCGGGCGCGACGGTAATGCCCGGGTGACACGCCGGTGCATGTTCGGTGACGAGTTCGCAACCCCCGACAAAAACCCCCGACACACCGGGCGGGTGCGCGGGGGTTCCTGCGACTGTCTGCGTCGACTGCTCGCGCCGGGAGCGGCGCAAAAACTAGTCCTTGCGGGCCTTGACCGCCTCGGCCAGCTGCGGCGCCACGTTGAACAGGTCGCCGACCACGCCGTAGTCGGCGATCTCGAAGATCGGCGCCTCCTCGTCCTTGTTGACCACCACGATGGTCTTCGAGGTCTGCATGCCGGCGCGGTGCTGGATCGCGCCGGAGATGCCCAGCGCGATGTACAGCTGCGGCGAGACCGTCTTACCGGTCTGGCCGATCTGGAACTGTCCCGGGTAGTAGCCGGAGTCCACCGCGGCGCGCGACGCACCCACCGCGGCGCCCAGGGCGTCGGCCAGCTCCTCGACCACGCTGAACTTCTCCGCGCTGCCCACGCCGCGACCACCGGCGACGACGATCGCCGCCTCGGTCAGCTCCGGACGGTCACCGGCCACCGCCGGCTCGACGCCGGTGATCTTGGTGGCGTTCTCCGCCTGGGCCGGCACCTCGACGCTGACCTGCTCACCGGCGCCGGCGGCGGGCGCCGCCTCGACCGAGCCGGCCCGCAGGGTGATCACCGGGCTGTCGCCGGCCGCCTGCGCCTCGGTGGTGTACTCGCCGCCGAAGACCGAGTGCTTCACCTTGCCGCCGGCGGCGACCTCGATCGCGTCCAGCAGCAGACCGGAGCCGGTCCGCGCGGCCAGTCGGGCGGCGATCTCGTTGCCGTCCACGCCGGTGGCCAGCAGCACCGCGGCCGGCGCGGCCGATTCGACCAGCGCGGCCAGCACGTCGACCACCGGCGTGATCAGGTAGTCGCCGACCGCGTCGGACTCGGCGACGTAGATCTTGGCGGCGCCGGCCGCCTTCAGCCCGTCGGCCAGCGACGCGGCCGTGCCCGGCTTGCCGACCACCACCGCGGCCGGGTCGCCCAGCACACGGGCCGCGGTGATCAGTTCGGCGCTGACCTTCTTCAGCGCACCTGCAGCGTGCTCGACGAGCACCAGTACTTCAGCCATGTTCTGTCTCTTCCTGCGGGTCCGGGGAATCTCTAGATGATCTTCTGGGCAACCAGGTACTCGGCGATCTTGGTGCCGCCGTCGCCTTCGTCGGTGACCTTCTCACCGGCCGTCTTCGGCGGCTTCGGCGTCGAGGAGGTGACGCTGGTGGCGGCGTTGGCCCCGCCGACCTCGTCGGGCTCCACCCCGATCTCGGCCAGCGAGAGCACGGTGACCTCTTTCTTCTTGGCGGCCATGATGCCCTTGAACGACGGGAAGCGGCCCTCCGGCGTCTTCTCGTTGACGCTGACCACCGCCGGTAGCGTGGCCTCCAGGGCGAAGACGCCGTCCGGGGTCTCCCGCTCGCCGGTGACCTTGCCGCCGTCGACGCTGAGCTTGTGCAGGCTGGTGAGCTGCGGCAGGCCCAGGTACTCGGCGATGACGGCCGGAACCGCGCCACCGATGCCGTCACTGGAGGCGTTCCCGGCGATCACCAAGTCGGTGCCCTCGATGGTGCCCAGCGCCTTGGCCAGCACCCAGGCGGTCTGCACGATGTCGGAGCCGTGCATCGCGTCGTCTCGGACGTGCACCGCCTTGTCGGCGCCCATCGACAGCGCCTTGCGGATCGCCTCGGTGGCCCGCTCCGGGCCGACGGTCAGCACCGTCACTGCGCTCTCAGCATTCTCCGCCGCATTTTCCTTGATCTGCAACGCCTGCTCGACGGCGCGTTCGTTGATCTCGTCGAGTACCGCGTCGGTGCTTTCCCGGTCCAGCGTGAAGTCGTCGTTGAACTTGCGCTCGGTGTAGTCCGGGACCTGCTTGATCAGGACCACGATGTTCGTCATGGGGGTGGTTCGTCCTCCTCGAAGGGGTCCCGCGGCGGTCAACCACAGGACGGGGTAACGATCACGCGACCGCGCAACTCCGGCTACCAGTCGGCAACTCCGGCGCGGTTCGCGTGTACAGCGTAGCGGGTCGGTGCTGCCCGGCTCTCCGCGAGATACGCCACTCGCGTTAGCCTGCCTATGCGATGAAAGCCACAGACGGCTCCGACTTCCCCGCCGCCGGCGGACCGGGCGACGACACCACGCTCGTGCTCACCGGCGAACGCACCCTGCCCGGGCTGGCCGCCGAGAACTACTGGTTCCGCCGCCACCAGGTGGTCTACCACT
Organism: Mycobacterium sp. TH-M15; assembly: GCF_057473705.1. Lineage (NCBI taxonomy): Bacteria > Bacillati > Actinomycetota > Actinomycetes > Mycobacteriales > Mycobacteriaceae > Mycobacterium > Mycobacterium sp. TH-M15. The sequence goes on from NZ_JBYCLB010000493.1 coordinate 5,949, forward strand.
GGCTGGTGCCGCGCTGCGCCGACCGCGAGGTGCTCGAAGCCGGCTGCGGCGAGGGGTACGGCGCCGACCTGATCGCCGACGTTGCCCGCCGGGTGGTCGCGCTGGACTACGACGACGCCGCGGTGGCGCACGTCACCGCCGCCTACCCGCGGGTGCAGCCGATACAGGGCAACCTCGCCGAGCTGCCGTTGCCGGACGCCTCGGTGGACGTGGTGGTCAACCTGCAGGTGATCGAGCACCTGTGGGACCAGGCCGGATTCGTCGCCGAGTGCGCCCGGGTGCTGCGGCCGGGCGGGCTGCTGATCGTCTCCACCCCGAACCGGATAACCTTCTCCCCCGGCCGGGACACCCCGGTCAACCCGTTCCACACCCGCGAGCTGAACGCCGCCGAGCTGACCGAGCTGCTGGTCGGCGCGGGGTTCGCGCTGGAGTCTATGAACGGCGTCTTTCACGGGCCGGTGCTGCGGGAGGTGGACACCCGGCACGGCGGCTCGATCGTCGACGCGCAGATCCGGCACGCGCTGACCGAGACGCCGTGGCCGGACGCGCTGGCCCGCGACGTGGCGGCGGTGCGCACCGCCGACTTCGACATCATCGGCGCCGAAGACGCCGCCCACCCGATCGACGACAGCCTCGACCTGGTCGCGACCGCGGTGCGCCGATGACCGGCGACGCGAGCCGGGACGACACCGGGCCCGGCCTGTTCACCTTGGTGCTGCACACCCACCTGCCCTGGCTGGCCCACCACGGACGCTGGCCGGTCGGCGAGGAGTGGCTGTACCAGTCCTGGTCGGCGGCGTACCTGCCGCTGCTGCGGGTGCTGGCCGAGCTGGCCGGGGAGGGCCGCTCGCGGCTGCTCACCCTCGGGGTCACCCCGGTGGTGGCCGCCCAGCTCGACGACCCGTACTGCCTGCACGGCATGCACCACTGGCTGGCGAACTGGCAGCTGCGCGCCACCGAGGCGGCGACCCTGCCCGAGCTGCGCGACTTCGGGATCCGCGAGTGCGCCGCCGCCGAGCGGGCGCTGGACGACTTCGCCACCCGGTGGCGGCACGGCGCCAGCCCGCTGCTGCGCGAACTGGTGGACGCCGGAACCATCGAGCTGCTCGGCGGGCCGCTGGCGCACCCGTTCCAGCCGCTGCTGGCGCCCCGGCTGCGCGAGTTCGCGCTGCGCGAGGGCCTGGCCGACACCCAGGCGCGGCTGAGCCACACCCCGGCCGGGATCTGGGCGCCGGAGTGCGCCTACGCCCCGGGGATGGAGACCGAGTACGCGGCCGCCGGCGTCGCGCACTTCATGGTGGACGGGCCGTCGCTGCACGGCGACACCGCGCTGGGCCGGCCGGTCGGCGACAGCGACGTGATCGCGTTCGGGCGCGACCTGCAGGTCAGCTACCGGGTGTGGTCGCCCAAATCCGGTTATCCCGGGCACGGCGCCTACCGGGACTTCCACACCTATGACCATCGCACCGGCCTCAAGCCGGCCCGGGTCACCGGGCGCCACGTCGCCCCGGAGCAGAAAGCCCCGTACGACCCGCAGCGCGCCGACGCCGCGATCGACGGCGACGTCGCCGACTTCGTCGGGGTGGTCCGGCGGCGGCTGCGGGACGAATCCGAGCGGATCGGCCGGCCGGCGCACGTGGTGGCCGCGTTCGACACCGAGCTCTTCGGCCACTGGTGGTACGAGGGGCCGACCTGGCTGGCCCGGGTGCTGCGGGCGCTGCCGGCGGCCGGGGTGCGGGTCGGAACCCTGGCCGAGGCGGCCGCCGACGGGTTCGTCGGCGCCCCGGTCGAGCTGCCGCCGAGCTCCTGGGGATCGGGCAAGGACTGGCAGGTGTGGTCCGGCGAGCAGGTGGCCGACCTGGTGCAGCTCAACACCGAGGTGGTGCAGACCGCGCTGGACGCCGTGGACAAGGCGCTGGCCCAGGCGACGTCGCCGGGCGGGCCGAGCTGCCGCGACCGGGTGGCCGACCAGGTCCTGCGGGAGACGCTGCTGACCGTCTCCAGCGACTGGCCGTTCATGGTGAGCAAGGACTCCGCCGCCGACTACGCCCGCTACCGGGCCCACCTGCACGCGCACGCCACCCGAGAGATCGCCGGGGCGCTGGCTGCCGGCCGCCGGGAGTCGGCCGAGCGGCTGGCCGACGGCTGGAACCGCGCCGACGGCCTGTTCGGCGCACTGGACGCCCGGAGGCTGCCGCGGTGAAGATTCTGATGGTGTCCTGGGAGTACCCGCCGGTGGTGGTCGGCGGGCTGGGCCGGCACGTCCACCACCTGTCCACCGCCCTGGCCGCGGCCGGCCACGAGGTGGTGGTGCTGTCCCGGCGGCCGTCGGACACCGACCCGTTCACCCACCCGTCCTCGGACGAGATCGCCGACGGGGTCCGGGTGATCGCCGCCGCGCAGGACCCGCACGAGTTCGCCTTCGGCGCGGACATGATGGCCTGGACACTGGCCATGGGGCATTCCATGGTCCGCGCCGGGCTGTCGGTGAAGACCCGTGACGGACGCAGCTGGCGCCCAGATTTGGTGCACGCACACGACTGGCTGGTCGCGCATCCGGCGATCGCCCTGGCCGAGTTCTACGACGTGCCGCTGGTCTCCACCATCCACGCCACCGAGGCCGGCCGGCACTCCGGCTGGGTCTCCGGCCGGATCAGCCGCCAGGTGCACGCGGTGGAGTCCTGGCTGGTGCACGAGTCCGACTCGCTGATCACCTGTTCGGCGTCGATGTGCGACGAGATCACCGAACTGTTCGGCCCCGGCCTCTCCGAGACGACCGTGATCCGCAACGGAATCGACGCCGCCCGTTGGCCGTTCGCTGCGCGTCGACCCCACGCCGGGCCACCCCGGTTGGTGTTCGTCGGCCGGCTGGAGTACGAGAAGGGCATCCACGACGCGATCGCCGCGCTGCCGCGGATCCGTCACACCCACCCGGGCACCACCCTGACCGTCGCCGGCGACGGGACCCAGCAGGACTGGCTGCTCGAGTGCGCCCGCAAGCACCGGGTGCTCCGCGCGACCCGGTTCGTCGGGCGCCTGGACCACGCCGAGTTGCTGGCGCTGCTGCACGCCGCCGACGCCGCGGTGCTGCCCAGCCATTACGAGCCGTTCGGCCTGGCCGCGCTGGAGGCCGCCGCGGCCGGCACCCCGCTGGTGACGTCGAACGTCGGCGGGCTCGGCGAGGCGGTGATCGACGGGGTGACCGGAATGTCCTGCCCGCCGCGCGACGTGCCGGCGCTGGCGGCGGCGGTCTGCGCGGTGGGGTGCGAGGCGGCCGGGGCCGCGGTGCGGGGCCGCG
>NZ_JBYCLB010000494.1:0-6330 GCF_057473705.1 Mycobacterium sp. TH-M15
GGCCGGGTTCACGCTGTCCAACCGTCATCGCCTGCCCGAGACCCCGTGCACCACGGCCCGGACACCTTCTTCGGCGCCCCGGCCCGCGGCGAACAGCATCTCGTCACCGGCCTGCAGCACGTCCTCGGCCCCCGGAAGGATGACGCCGCCGTCCCGCAGCACGGTCACCAACGCGGCGTTGTCCGGCAGGGTCACGTCGCAGACCCGCTGACCGATCAGCGGGTTATCCACCGGCAGCGTCAGTTTCGTCAGGTTCGCCCGCCCGCGGCGAAGCCCCATCAGCTGCACCAGATGTCCGACGTCGATCGCCCCCTCCACCGCGGCGACCATCGCGTGCGGCGTGGAGACCGCCACGTCGATGCCCCACCCCTCGGTGAACAGCCACTGGTTGCGGGCATCGTTGACCCGGGCGACCACCCGGTCCACCCCGAACTCGGTCTTGGCCAGCAGCGCCACCGCGAGGTTGACCTTGTCGTCGCCGCTGGCGGCGATCACCACGTCGCAGGTCTGGATGCCGGCCTCCTCGAGCGCGCTGAGCTCGCAGGCGTCGGCGAGCAGCCACTCGGCGTCCGGAACGGTGCGCGGCTCGAAGTGCCGCGGGTTGCGTTCGATCAACAGGACCCGGTGGCCGTCTTCGAGTAGCTCCCGGGCGACCGACCGACCGACCGCGCCGGCACCCGCGATCCCGATCCGCATCATCAGCTCTCCTCACCGCCACTGCTCCCGGGTGTACCACAGCGAGCACGGCGGTACTGATTTACTACAGATAATCCGACCGCGGCGGCCCGGCCCCGCAGACCCGAGCGGGGACGCCATGACCTTGCAGCAGCTCTACCTGGCGCTGCTGATCGCGGGTCTGGTGCTGCTGGTCAGCATTGTCGCCACCCGCGCCGCGGACCGGGTGGGCCTGCCCAGCCTGCTGCTGTTCCTGGCGGTCGGCGTCGCGATCGGCAACGACGGACTCGGCCTGGAGTTCAGCGACGTGCAGCTGGCCAGCGACCTGGGCACCGCCGCGCTGGCGGTGATCCTGGTCGAAGGTGGTCTGACCACGCGGTTCGCCGACATCCGCAAGCTGCTGGTGCCCGCCGGTGTGCTGGCCACGGTCGGGGTCGCGGTCAGCATGGCGGTCACCGCGATCGCCGCGCACCTGCTGCTGGGCATCAGCTGGCAGCTATCGCTGCTGCTCGGCGCGGTCGTCTCCCCCACCGACGCGGCCGCGGTCTTCTCCATCCTGCGGGTGCTGCCGTTGCCGCGGCGGGTGGCCGGGCTGCTGGAGGCCGAATCCGGTTTCAACGACGCGCCCGCGGCGATCGCGGTGCTGACGCTCAGTGCTGTCCCGCTGCACCTGAACGCCGGTGCGGCCGCGTTCGGCGTGCTCTACGAGCTGGCAACCGGTGCAGCGATCGGGCTGGTCGCCGGCCTGCTCGGGGCGCTCGCGCTGCGCCGGGCCGCACTGCCGGCCTCCGGTCTGTACCCGCTGGCGACGTTCGCGCTGGCGATGGTGGCCTTCGCGGCGGCCGGCAGCGTGCACGCCAGCGGCTTCCTGGCCGCCTACCTGTCCGGGGTGGTGCTGGCCAACTCCGGGTTGCCGCACCGCTCGGCGACCCGCTCGTTCGCCGAGGGCCTGGGTTGGCTGGCCCAGATCGGGCTGTTCGTCCTGCTCGGGCTGCTGGTCAGTCCCAGCCAGCTCGCCGGTGAGCTGATCCCGGCGGTCGCGATCGGCGCGGTGCTGCTGCTGCTCAGCCGACCGCTGTCGGTGGTCGCATCGCTTGCCTGGTTCAAGGTGCCCTGGCGCGAGCAGGTCTTCCTATCCTGGGCCGGCCTGCGCGGCGCGGTGCCGATCGTGCTGGCCACCTTCCCGATCGTCGAACACGTGCCGGACAGCTACCGGCTGCTCAACATCGTCTTCATTCTGGTCGTGGTGTACACGGTGGTGCAGGGTCCCACCCTGGGGCTGTTCGCGCACCGGCTCGGGCTGCTCCCGCGAGACGCCACCCGGGAGTTGCAGGTCGAGGCGGCGCCGCTGGACGTGCTCGACGCGGAGTTGTTGACCATGACGGTGCAGCCGGACTCCCGGCTGCACAACGTGTCGGTGCTCGAGCTGCGGCTGCCCGACCCGAGCGTGATCACCCTGATCATCCGCAGCGGCCACACCTTCGTCCCGCAGCCGGACACGCTGATCGCCATCGGAGACGAGCTGTTGATCGTCACCACCACGAAGACCCGCGCGGCCGCCGAAGGCCGGCTGCGGGCGGTCAGCCGGCGCGGCAAACTCGCCTACTGGTTCGGCGAGTACGGCGCCGCGGACTGACCGGCCCGGATCAGCGCCGCAGCACGATCAGCGGAATCGCCGTCTCGGCCGCGGTGGCCGCACCGTGGAAGCCGACCAGCTGCGCCGATTCGGGCGGCTCGTGGGCGGTGGCCAGGATGGCGGCGTCACCGGTGCAGGTGACCACGACGTCGCCGATGCGGCCCAGGTGCTCCGGGCGCACCGGCCCGAACAGCCCGGCGGCCACCGCGTCGTCGCGCAGCCGCACCTCGGCCCGCCCGGCCAGCAGCTCCGACCAGACGGCCAGCACGTCGGCGGTGGCGCCGGGTTCGGTGTGCAGGTAGCGGACCCGCGGCTCGCCGGCGACCACCCGCACCCCGGCGGCCAGCCGCGGGTCGGCATCCAGGTCCACGCGAGCGTCGGCGGGCACGTTCAGGCCGCCGTGGTCGGCGGTGACCAGCAGCGCCGCGTCGTCCGGCAACTCCTCCACCAGCCGGCCCAGCAGCGCGTCGATCCGGGCCGCCGCGCTGTGCCAGTGCGCCGACCCGATGCCGGACAGGTGGGCGGCCCGGTCCAGCGCCGCGGTGTATCCGTAGACCAGCCCGGGTGCGGCGGCCAGCTCGTCGCGGACCCGAGCGGCGTACCGCTCGCCCTTGGCGGTCGGGCGGAGCTCCGCCCCCCGGTAGGCGGCCTCGGTGAGGCCGCTGCCGATCAGCGGTTCGGGCAGCACCGTACGGGCGCTGACCCCGGCCTGCCGCAGCCGCTGAAACCAGGTCGGCACCGGCTGCCAGCGGGTCGGCGGCGGGTCGTCCCGCCAGAAGATGTGGGTGAGCACCCGCTCGGTGCCCGGGACGTTCACCGTGAAGCCCAGCACTCCGTGCTCTCCCGGCGGCACGCCGGTGCCCAGCGAGGTCAGGCTGGTCGGCGTCGTCGACGGGAACGTGCAGGCCAGCTCGGTCAGCTGCCCGTCGGTGCCGGCCAGCACCGACGCCAGCAGCGGGGCCTCGCCGGCCAGCCGCGGCAGCAGGTGATACCCCATCCCGTCGACCAGCAGCACCGCCACCCGGCGTACCTCGCCGACCTGTTCGGCCAGCCCGAGGCTGTCGGTCGCGTCCGGGACGCCGAGCACCGCGGCCGCCGACGGCAGGATGTCGCAGATCGATCCGGGCATCCCGCCAGCCTGCCACCCGCACTGGAAATCTCCGCCGGCAGCGACGAAGGTGGGAGCCATGGGCAGACTCGCGGTGGTGACCGGGGCCGGATCGGGTATCGGCAAGGCGATCGCGCTGGGTTTCGTGGCCCGCGGTGACCGGGTGATCGCCGCCGACCTCGACCTGGCCGCCGCCGCGGCCACCGCCGCCGCGGCGCCGGAGGCGATCACCGCGCTGCCGGTCGACATCGCCGACCACAGCCAAGTGGCAGAGCTGTGCGCGCGGGTGACGGCGCAGGTCGGCACCCCGGACGTGCTGGTGAACGCCGCCGGCTGGGATCGGACCGATCAATTCCTCAACGCCACACCGGAATTCGCCGAGAAGGTGGTGGCGATCAACTACCTGGGGCCGGTCCACATGTGCCGGGCGTTCCTGCCCGGCATGGTGGAGGCCGGTGGCGGCCGGGTGGTCAACCTGGCCAGCGACGCCGGCCGGGTGGGCAGCGCCGGCGAGACCATCTACGCCGGCGCCAAGGGCGGGGTGATCGCCCTGACCAAGTCGCTGGCCCGGGAGATGGCCCGCCACCAGGTCACCGTCAACTGCGTCTGCCCGGGGCCGACCGACACCCCGCTGTTCCAGGCCCAACCGGAGAAACTCAAAGAGGCTCTGGTCAAAGCGATTCCGTTCCGGCGACTGGCCCGTCCCGAGGAGGTCGCCGCCCCGGTGTTGTTCTTCGCCTCCGACGCCGCGTCGTTCATCACCGGACAGGTGATCAGCGTCAGCGGCGGCCTGACCATGGCCGGCTGAAGGCCGGCTGACACCTAGGATTGACCGATGAGCCCCGAACCCGCCGCCTTCGACCCGGACGACCCGCTGAGCTTGGACGCGTCGCTGGCCGCCGACGAGATCGCCGTCCGTGACACGGTGCGCAAGTTCTGCGCCGAGCGCGTCATGCCGCACATCACCGAATGGTTCGAGGTCGGCGACCTGCCGGCCCGGGAGCTGGCCAAGCAGTTCGGCGCGCTCGGCCTGCTCGGCATGCACCTGCACGGCTACGGGTGCCCGGGCGCGTCGTCGGTGCACTACGGGCTGGCCTGCACCGAACTCGAGGCGGCCGACTCCGGGATCCGCTCGCTGGTCTCGGTGCAGGGCTCGCTGGCGATGTTCTCGATCTACCACAACGGCTCCGAGGAGCAGAAGCGGCGCTGGCTGCCGGCGATGGCCACCGGCGAACTGCTCGGCTGTTTCGGGCTGACCGAACCCGACGTCGGCTCCGACCCGGGCGCGATGCAGACCCGGGCGCGGCGGGACGGTTCGGACTGGGTGCTCAACGGCCGCAAGATGTGGATCACCAACGGGTCGATCGCCGACGTCGCGGTGGTCTGGGCGGCGACCGACGACGGAATCCGCGGCTTCATCGTCCCCACCGACACCCCCGGCTTCGCCGCGCACACCATGCACCACAAACTCTCGCTGCGCGCCTCGATCACCTCCGAGCTGGCGCTCGACGACGTGCGGCTGCCGGCCGACGCGCTGCTGCCCGGCGCCGAAGGCATCAAGGGCGCGCTGTCCAGCCTCTCCGAGGCGCGGTACGGGATCGTCTGGGGCTCGATGGGGGCCGCACGGTCGGCGTGGCAGGCGGCCCGAGCGTACGCGACCGACCGCACCCAGTTCGGCCAGCCGATCGGCGGGTTCCAGCTCACCCAGGCCAAACTCGTCGACATGGCCGTCGAGCTGCACAAGGGCCAGCTGCTGGCGCTGCACCTCGGCCGGCTCAAGGACAGCGTCGGGTTGCGCCCGGACCAGGTCAGCTTCGGCAAGCTGAACAACACCCGGGAGGCGCTGAAGATCTGCCGTACCGCACGAACGATATTGGGCGGCAACGGGATATCACTGGAGTACCCGGTGATCCGGCACATGGTCAACCTGGAGTCGGTGTTGACCTACGAAGGCACCCCGGAGATGCACCAGCTGGTGCTCGGCCAGAAGTTCACCGGCCTGAGCGCCTTCCGCTGACAGGAGGAGCACCAGTGAGCCTGACCTACACCTCCGAGCACCGGCAGTTCCGAGAGCTGGCCCACGATTTCGTGCAGCGGGTGGTGGTCCCCGCCCACGATGCCGCCGAACGCAGCGGGGTATTGGACCGGTCGCTGTTCACCGAGGCGGGAAAGCTTGGGCTGCTGGCGTTCTCGGTGCCGGAAGAGTTCGGCGGCGCCGGGATACCCGATTTCCGATACAACGCGATCGTGGTCGACGAGCTGCAGCGGGCCGGGGCGGCCGCCGAGGCGGTAGCGATCTCGCTGCAGAACGACATCGTGCTGCCCTACCTGACCGACCTGACCACCGCCGAGCAGCAGCGACGCTGGCTGCCCGGCGTGGTGACCGGTGAGACGGTGTTGGGCATCGCGATGACCGAGCCGGGCACCGGCAGCGACCTGGCCGGCATCCGCAGCACCGCGCAGCGGGACGGCGACCACTACGTCGTCAACGGGGCGAAGACCTTCATCTCCAACGGGCAGACCGGTGATCTGTTCGTCGTCGCGGTGCGCACCGGCGGCGAGCGGCACCAGGGACTCTCCCTGCTGGTCGTCGACCCGGAGATACCGGGCTTCCGGCGCGGCCGCAACCTGGAGAAGATCGGCCTGCACGCCCAGGACACCAGCGAGCTCTCCTTCACCGACATGCGGGTTCCGGTGGAGAACCTGATCGGCCAGGAGGGCCAGGGCTTCTACCAGCTGGTGCGCACCCTGCCGCAGGAGCGACTCTCGCTGGGGGTGGGCGCGGTGGCCGCCGCCGAAGGGGTGCTGGCGCACACCCTGCAGTACGTCAAGGAGCGGCAGGCGTTCGGCTCGCCGATCGCCAGTTTCCAGAACACCCAGTTCGTGCTCGCCGAGGTGGCCACCGAACTGG
>NZ_JBYCLB010000495.1:0-1605 GCF_057473705.1 Mycobacterium sp. TH-M15
CTGCGCCACTCCGTCATGCCAGTCCTCTCACCGTGCGCGTCGGGCCTCGCCCGCCCTGGATCGACGCCACCATCTCCAGCACCCGCCGGGTCGGCCCGACCTCGTGCACCCGGAACATCCGGGCGCCGGCCGCCGCCGCCAGCGCGGTGGCCGCCAGCGTCCCCTCCAGACGCCCGGTCAGGCCCGCACCCAGGGTCTCACCGATGAAGTCCTTGTTGGAAAGCGACATCAGCACCGGCCAGCCGGTGTCGACGAGATCCGCGGTGTGCCGTAGCAACGCTAACCCGTGGAAGGTGTTCTTGCCGAAATCGTGGGTGGGATCGACCAGCACCGCATCCCGGGCCACCCCGGCGGCGACCGCCCGCTCGGCGGCGGCCGTGACCTCGGCGATGACGTCGTCGACGACGCCGCGGACCGTCGTCCCGTAGCAGACCCGGAACGGCCGGGTGCGCGGCGCGGCGCCGCCGGTGTGCGAACAGACCAGCCCGGCGCCGAATTCGGCGGCCACCACCGGCAGCGCCGGGTCGACGCCGGCCCAGGTGTCGTTGATCAGGTCAGCCCCGGCGGCGCAGGCGCGTTCGGCCACCTCGGCCCGCCAGGTGTCGACGCTGATCAGCTGGTCGGGGTAGGCGCCGCGCAGCCACTCGATGAACGGCACCACCCGGGCGGTCTCGGCGTCGGCGTCCACCTCGTCGCCGGGTCCGGCCTTCACCCCGCCGACGTCGATCACGTCGGCGCCGTCGGCGACGGCCCGGTGCACCGCGGCCTTGGCGTCCTCGTCGGCGAAGGCGGCGCCGGCGTCGTAGAAGGAGTCCGGGGTGCGGTTGACGATCGCCATGATCAGCGCCCGGTCAGGCGCCACCGGGCGGCCGCACAGGGTTGACTGCACACGTCCATGGTGCCTGGCGGCGAATCACCGGCGTGACGCCGGCTGCGACTTCTGCTTGCGGCCCCCGCAACCGAGCCTTACGGCCTCAGCACCACCCGGGTACCCGGCGGTTCGCGTCGATCCCATACCGCCTCAACCTCGGCCAGCGGCAGGGCCTGGGTCTTCAGCTCAACCTGACCGTCGGCCACCATGGCGAAGAGTCGCGGCAGGAACTCGGTGTGAGCTCGATGCTGGATATCGGGCGGGACGCTTCCCAAGCCCAGGCCGGCGATGGTGATGCCGGCGCTGCGCAGCACACTTGCCGGCAGGTTGATCGTCGGGCCCGCCATCTGACCGACCTGGACGAATCGGGTGGCGTGGAAGGTTGCGGCCAGCCCCTGGTTGGCGAGTGCGGCCAGGGTGTGTTCGGCGGGTTGCCCCCACACGTAGTCGATGACCGAGTCGAACGGCCGGTCGCGGTGCATCTCGGCAACCCGGGCACCGAGATCGTCATAGCCGAGCCGGATGACCTCGTCGACGCCGACACCGCGCAACCACTGCAAGCGGTCCGGGTCGCGACCGACCGCGACGACCTGCCGCACGCCGAACTCGGTCTTGGCCAGCTGCACGGCCAGGGAGCCGGTGACCCCGGTCGCCCCCAGCACCAGGACGCGGTGTTCGGGCTTGACTTGCGCAGCATGCCGTAGCGACAGCCACGCCGACAGACCCGGGTTGGG
>NZ_JBYCLB010000496.1:0-8482 GCF_057473705.1 Mycobacterium sp. TH-M15
AGGGCGCACGGGGCGGTCAGTCCGCGGGGCGACTCGGGGGGGCCGGTGGATCTGGCGGGCCCGGCCGGGCCGGCCCGGAGCGGCGGGGTGTTCACCAGCTTCTGGGGTGAGTACCCCGCCGCGATGGCCGGGCCGGCCGTGCAGGCCGCGTCCCCTGATCCCGGACCGCAGCAGACATGAGCTCCGATCTACCGGCGACCGTCGACGCGGACCGGGTGTCGGCCTGGGACGACGACGGCGACGTGGTGGTGATCGCCGTCGGGAGCGCCGGGGGCGGCGCGGCGGGCGGCGCCGCGGCGGCCGGGGCGCGGGTGCTGGTGCTGGAGCGTGCCGCCGCGGCCGGCGGCACCACCGCGATGGCCGGCGGGCACTTCTACCTCGGCGGCGGCACCGCCGTCCAGCTGGCCACCGGCCACCCGGATAGCCCCGACGAGATGTACAAGTACCTGGTCGCGGTCTCCCGCGAACCGGAACACGCCAAGATCCGGGCGTACTGCGACGGCAGCGTCGAGCACTTCAACTGGTTGGAGGACTTGGGGTTTCGGTTCGAACGCAGCTACTACCCGGAGAAGGCGGTCATCCAGCCCAACACCGAGGGCCTGATGTACACCGGCAACGAGAAGGTGTGGCCGTACCGGGAGCAGGCGGTGCCGGCGCCGCGCGGCCACAAGGTTCCGGTTCCCGGTGACACCCAGGGCGCCAAGCTGGTGGTCGACCTGCTGCTCAAGCGGGCCGAATCGCTCGGCGTGCGGATCCGGTACGAGACCGGCGCCACCGCCTTGATCACCGACCGATCCGGTGCGGTGACCGGGGTGGTGGCCAAGCACTTCGCGGAGACGGTTGCCGTCAAAGCGAAGTCGGCGGTGATCGCCGCCGGCGGATTCGTGATGAACCCGGAGATGGTCGCCGAGTACACGCCGAAGCTGGCGCAGAAGCCGTTCGTCCTGGGCAACACCTACGACGACGGTCTCGGCATCCGGCTGGGGGTGTCGGCGGGCGGGGCCACCAAGCACATGGACCAGATCTTCATCACCGCACCGGTCTACCCGCCGGCGATCCTGCTCACCGGGATCATCGTCAACAAGCTCGGTCACCGGTTCGTCGCCGAGGACTCCTACCACTCGCGGACCTCCGGGTTCGTGATGGACCAGCCGGAGAGCGCGGCGTTCCTGATCGTCGACGAGGCGCACCTGCGCCGCCCGCAGATGCCGCTGACCCCGCTGATCGACGGCTGGGAGACGGTGCCGGAGATGGAGGCCGCACTTGGTATCCCGGCGGGCAATCTGGTGGCGACGCTGGACCGCTACAACAGCCACGCCGCCCGCGGCGCAGACCCCGACTTTCACAAACAGCCGGAATTCCTTGCGCCGCAAGATAAAAGCCCATGGGGTGCGTTCGACCTGTCGCTCGGCAAGGCGATGTACGCCGGCTTCACCATCGGCGGGCTGGCCACCTCGGTAAACGGCGAGGTGCTGGCGGGCGACGGCACCGTCGTGCCCGGTTTGTACGCCGTCGGCGCCGGCGCGGCGAACATCGCCCAGGACGGCAAGGGCTACGCCAGCGGCACCCAACTGGGCGAGGGCTCCTTCTTCGGGCGTCGCGCCGGAGTGCACGCGGCCCGCAGGGCCGGGGGGGCGTAGGGGCGTTCGGGTGGGCCCGGAGCGCACGCGGCCGGGGGGCGTAGGTGTTCAGCGGTGTTCAGCCTCGCGGCGAGCAGACATAAAAGCCCCTGAAATCGCCGCTCCGCGGGGGTCTTTGCGTCTGCTCGCGGGGGGAGGTAGGGCCGCGGGTCAGGTAGGGCCGCGGAGGGCGTAGCGGAGTCGGGCTAGACGGGGGCCGGCTGGTGTTCGACGCGGCTCAGCTCCCAGCGGCCGTCACCGTGCAGGTCGAGCCGCTGCTTGTGGTGCCGGGCCAGGGTGTGCCGGTGGCTGACGCTGACCACGGTGAGGTCGGGCAGTTCGGCGCGCAGCAGCTGGTACAGCGTCGCCTCCAGGCCCTCGTCGAGCGCCGAGGTGGATTCGTCGAGGAACGCCACCTTCGGCCTGGTCAGCAACACCCGGGCGAACGCCACCCGCTGCTGCTCGCCGGGGGAGAGCACCTTCACCCAGTCGGCGACCTCGTCCAGCCGGTCGACCAGATGTGGCAGCGCCACCTTGACCAGCACCTGGCGCAGGTCGGCGTCGGTGATCTGACCCGCCGACGCCGGGTAGGAGACCACCGTGCGCAGGTCACCGAGCGGGATGTAGGGCAGCTGGGACAAGAACATCGTCTCGTGTGCCGCGGCGGGCCGGCGCAGCGTCCCGGACGTGTACGGCCACAGCTGGGCGAGGCTGCGCAACAACGTCGTCTTCCCGCAGCCGGACGGTCCGGTGATCATCAGGGTGTCGCCGCTGTCCAGGTGCATGTCCAGCGACGCGACCAGCGGATCGCCGTCCGGGGTGCGCACCTCGACGTTCTCGATGCCGACCGAGCCGTCCTCGCTGGGCAGCGCGAGCAGCTCGGGCAGCTCACGGGCGGCCTTGTCCACCTGCACCAGCCCGTGCAGACGGATGATCGAGGCCCGGTAGCCGGCGAAGTTGTCGTAGGCGTTGCGGAAGAACGACAACCCGTCCTGGATGTTGGAGAACGCGATCGCGGTCTGGGTGACGTCGCCGAATTTGATCTGCCCGGCGAAGAGCCGCGGCGCCTGAATCACCCACGGCAGCGGGACGATAGCCTGGCTGACCGACCAGTTCCACCCGTTGAAGGCGATGGTCCGGTTCACGAAGCGCAGGTAGTTGTCGATGATCGCGTCGAACCGCTGCCGCAGCTGCAGCCGCTCGGCGATCTCACCCCGGTAGAAGGCGACCGCCTCGGCGGCGTCGCGGACCCGGACCAGCGCATACCGGAAGGCGGCGTTGGTCAGCTCGTTGCGGAAGCTCAGCTGGATCAGCGGCCGGCCGATGACGAACGCGACCACGGTGGCGATCAGCACGTAGCCGATCACGATCCAGAACATCGCCTTCGGCAGGCTGAACCCGGCGACGGTCAGGGTGCCGGACAGCCCCCAGAGCATCGCGGCGAACGAGACCACCGACACCACCGCGTTGACCGCGCCGAACAGCAGGATGCCGCCGGTTCCGTTGGCCGGTTCGTTGGCGCGGGCGCCGTTGCCGGCGGTGAAGATGTCGATGTCCTGCTGGATGCGCTGGTCCGGGTTGTCGACGGCGCCTTCCAGGGCCTCCTCGAAGTCGGCGCCACCCGCCCCGGCGATGGCGCCCTCGACGAAGTGCGCCCGATAGAAGGCGCGGTCGCCCAGCCAATCGCCGGTGAGCCGGTCGGTGAGCCAGATCCGCCAGTTCACCATGAAGTGCTGCGCCAGGTAGATGTCGACCATCAGCCGGGCGATGAACACCACCGCCAGCAGGCTGAAAATGCCGATCGCCATCCAGAATCCGTGCTCGCCGGAGCGTTTCACCGCCCCGTCGCCGTTGGCCGCCGCCCAGGTCTGCAGCGCGTTGTACATGTCCTTGCTGAAGTAGCTGAACAGCACGTCGAGCCGGACCGAGGCGATCACCGACAGCAGCAGCACGCCGAGCATCAGCCAGACCCGGCCGCAGCCGGGCCCGGTGAAGTACGCCCCGGAGATCTCCCAGAACTGCCGAGCCCACGGCAGCACCAGCCACAGCAGCGCGAGCACGCCGGTGAGGCAGACGGCGCTGATCCCCCAGGTGCTCACGATCCACATCAGAGAGTGGGTGAGCTCATGCGCCCAGTCAAGGGATGGCTCGAACAGGTTGGAGTCCACCTCAGACGTCTCCTTAGCTACCGCGACCGCCGCGCACATCCGGCTCCGGCGGACAGAAATCCCCGGGGGCAACCTACCCCAGGGATGGTCCGCGCGACGACGGGCACGCACC
Source organism: Mycobacterium sp. TH-M15 (assembly GCF_057473705.1). Lineage (NCBI taxonomy): Bacteria > Bacillati > Actinomycetota > Actinomycetes > Mycobacteriales > Mycobacteriaceae > Mycobacterium > Mycobacterium sp. TH-M15. The sequence continues at coordinate 3,900 of NZ_JBYCLB010000496.1, forward strand.
GCTGGACGGCCGATCCGGTTTGCGGCCGGTCTGCTCCGCCGCCGCGGCCACCGCGTACCTTTGTGCTGTGGCGAACTCTGCAAAGACCACCAGCACCAAACCGGGCCGGCTCAGCGGCAGGTTCTGGAAACTGCTCGGCGCCAGCACCGAGCGGGATCACAGCCGGTCGCTGGAGGTGGTCAAGGCCGCCGCCGAGTTCGACAAGAAGGCGGCCGGGCTCGACGACGCACAGCTGAGCAAGGCCGCCCAGCTGCTGCTGCTCAAGCCGGAGAGCGTGGCCGGCTCCCCGGACATCCCCCAGTTCCTGGCGATCGCCCGGGAGGCCGCCGAGCGCAGCATCGGGCTGCGCCCGTGCGACGTGCAGCTGCAGGGCGCGCTGCGGATGCTCGCCGGTGACGTGGCCGAGATGGAGACCGGCGAGGGCATGACGCTCGCCGGGGGGATCGCCGCCGCCGGGTACGCCATCGCCGGCCGGCACGTGCACGTGGTCACCATCAACGACTACCTGGCCCGCCGCGACGCCGGATGGATGGGCCCGCTGCTGGAAGCCCTGGGCCTGACCGTCGGCTGGATCACCGCCGCGTCCACCGCCGCCGAGCGGCGCGCCGCCTACACGTGCGACATCACCTACGCGTCGGTGAACGAGATCGGCTTCGACGTGCTGCGCGACCAGCTGGTGACCGACGTCGACGACCTGGTCTCGCCGAACCCGGACGTGGCGCTGATCGACGAGGCCGACTCGGTGCTGGTGGACGAGGCGCTGGTGCCGTTGGTGCTGGCCGGCACCACCCATCGGGAGACGCCGCGGCTGGAGATCATCGAGCTGGTCGGCAGGCTCACCCCGGGGGTGGACTACGACTCCGACGAGGACCGGCGCAACATCCACCTCACCGAGGACGGGGCGCGCAAGGTGGAGAAGGCGCTCGGCGGCATCGACCTGTACTCCGAGGAGAACGTCGCCACCACGCTGACCGAGGTCAACGTCGCGCTGCACGCCCAGGTGCTGCTGCAGCGCGACGTGCACTACATCGTGCGGGACGGCCGGGTTCAGCTGATCAACGCCTCCCGCGGCCGGATCGCCGCGCTGCAGCGCTGGCCGGACGGGCTGCAGGCCGCGGTGGAGGCCAAGGAGGGTATCGAGACCACCGAGACCGGCGAGGTGCTCGACACCATCACGGTGCAGGCGCTGGTCAACCGGTACCCGACGGTCTGCGGCATGACCGGTACCGCGCTGGCCGCCGGCGAGCAGCTGCGCCAGTTCTACCACCTGGGGGTCTCGCCGATCCCGCCGAACCAGCCGAACATCCGCGAGGACGAGACCGACCGGGTCTACATCACCGCCGCGGCCAAGAACGCCGCGATCATCGAGCACATCGCCGAGATGCACGCCACCGGCCAGCCGGTGCTGGTCGGCACACACGACGTGGCCGAGTCCGAGGAGGTGCACGAGCGGCTGGTGCGGCGCGGCATCCCGGCGGTGGTGCTCAACGCCAAGAACGACGCCGAGGAGGCCAAGGTGATCGCCGAGGCCGGCAAGTTCGGCGTGGTGACGGTCTCCACCCAGATGGCCGGCCGCGGCACCGACATCCGGCTCGGCGGGTCCGACGAGGCCGACCACGAGCGGATCGCCGAGCTGGGCGGGCTGCACGTCGTCGGCACCGGGCGGCAGCACACCGAGCGGCTGGACAACCAGCTGCGCGGCCGCGCCGGTCGTCAAGGCGACCCGGGGTCGTCGGTGTTCTTCTCCAGCTGGGAGGACGAGGTCGTCGCGACCAACCTGGAAGAGAGCAAGCGGCCGATGGCGGCCGACGAGAACGGGCGGATCGTCAGCCCGAAAGCGGCGGCGCTGCTAGATCACGCCCAGCGGGTCGCCGAGGGCAAGCTGCTGGACATCCACGCCAACACCTGGCGCTACAACCAGCTGATCGCCCAGCAGCGGGCGATCATCGTCGAACGGCGCAACACCCTGCTGGCCACCCCGGCGGCCCGCGAGGAGCTCGCCGACCTGGCCCCGGAGCGGTACGCGGAGTTGCAGGAGGAGCTCGACCCGGACGGCGAGGCGAAGCTGGAGAAGATCTGCCGGCTGATCATGCTCTACCACCTGGACCGCGGCTGGGCCGATCACCTGGCTTTCCTGGCCGACATCCGGGAGAGCATCCACCTGCGGGCGCTGGGCCGGCAGAACCCGCTCGACGAGTTCCACCGGATGGCGCTGGACGCGTTCGCGTCGCTGGCCGCCGACGCCATCGAAGCCGCGCAGCAGACCTTCGAGACCTCCGAGGCGATCGAGGACGAGCCCGGCGTCGACCTGTCCAAGCTGGCCCGGCCGACGTCGACGTGGACCTACATGGTGCGCGACAACCCGTTGACCGACGACACGATGGACGCGCTGAGCCTGCCCGGAATCTTCCGCTGAGCTAGGGTCCACTCCATGCAGCCCGGGGTGCGCGACGACCGGGTGTTGACGGTGCCCAATGCGATCAGCGCGGTCCGGCTGGCGCTCGTCGTCGTCTTCCTGTACCTGCTGCTGGTCCGCCGCGCCGACGCCCTGGCGGCGGCGACGCTGATGGTCGGCGGCTTCTCCGACTGGGCGGACGGCAAGGTCGCCCGGCTGACCGGGCAGACGTCGAAGCTGGGCGCCCTGCTGGACCCGGCGATCGACCGGCTCTACATGGTGGCCGTTCCGGTCGCGTTCGCGCTGCGCCGGCTGGTGCCGTGGTGGGTGGTCGTCGTGCTGCTGGCCCGGGACGGGCTGCTGGCGCTGACCCTGCCGGTGCTGCGCGGCCGGGGGCTGGCCGCGCTTCCGGTGACCTACGTCGGCAAGGCCGGCACGTTCGCCCTGATGTCGGCGTTTCCGCTGATCCTGCTCGGCCAGCTGGGGGACGCCGGGTGGACCCGGCCCGCGCTGGCCTGCGGGTGGGCGTTCCTGATCTGGGGGCTGGGGATGTACCTCTGGGCGTTCGTGCTGTACCTGATCCAGATCGTCCTGGTGGTGCGCAGGATGCCGAAGGTCGGCGATGGCTGATCCGTTCTTCGCGCTGAGCGGCTACGACGCGGCCACCGGGCGCAGCGCGCACCGGGCGGGCGGCCCGCAGGGCTTCCCGGTGCCGTCGCTGCTGCGTTCGCTGCTGTCGGAGCATCTCGACCCGGGTTATGCGGCGGCCGCGAAGCGTCGGGAAGCCGGTGCGACGATCGGCCGCCGCCGGGTGGCGGCCTGGGCCTGGCAGGCGCTGGCGGTGTCGCTGGTGACCGTGGTGTTCGCCGCCGCCGTCGGTCAGGCCCGTTCCGTGGCACCCCGGGAGCGCGCCGCGCAGCAGGTGCTGGCCGGCAGCGTCCGGTCGGCCGAGGGTGCCGCCGCGGCGCTGACCGACGACCGCGCCGAGCTGGCCGGCCGGGTCGACACGGTGCGCCGGCAGCGGCTCAACGCCGACGCCGAGGGCCAGCGGCTGCTGGCCGGGCTGGACGCGTTTAGCCTGGCCGCGGCCAGCACCGCGGTGACCGGCCCGGGGCTAACGGTGCAGGTCACCGACCCCGGCACCGAGCGCAACCTCTCCGACGCCGGCAAACAGCGGCTGCCCGGCAGCCGGCAGATCATCCTGGACCGCGACCTGCAGCTGGTGGTCAACTCGCTGTGGGCGAGCGGTGCGGAGGCGGTCTCGGTCGGCGGTGTGCGGATCGGGCCGAATGTCACCATCCGGCAGGCCGGCGGGGCGATCCTGGTGGACAACACCCCGATCAGCAGCCCCTATACGATTCTGGCGATCGGGGCGCCGCAGCCGATGCAGGACGCCTTCGACCGCAGCCGGGGCCTGTACCGGCTGCGCCAGCTGGAGGCGGCCTACCGGGTCGGGGTGGTCGTGAACGCCGGCGACGGCCTGGTGCTGCCCGCCGGGGCGGTGCGCGACGTGACGTTCGCCGGAGCAGGCGGCGAGTGAGGGGAGTTCGGATGACCGCAGACCGAGCGGAAACCGGGCGGCGATGATCGGGATCGCGGCGCTGATCGTCGGCGTGGTGCTGGGCCTGGTCCTGCACCCGAGCGTGCCGGAGGCGGTCCAGCCGTATCTGCCGATCGCGGTGGTGGCGGCGCTGGATGCGGTCTTCGGCGGCCTGCGCGCCTACCTGGAACGGATCTTCGACCCCAAGGTGTTCGTGGTCGCGTTCGTGTTCAACGTTCTGGTCGCGGCGCTGCTGGTGTACCTCGGCGATCAGCTGGGGGTCGGCACCCAGCTCTCCACCGCGATCATCGTCGTGCTGGGGATCCGCATCTTCGGCAACGCGGCCGCCCTGCGCCGTCGGCTGTTCGGATCCTGACCATGGGCGACGAGCCGGTCGGCGAGAGCCCCGACACCCCGGCGCCGCGGGGCCGGCACGAGCTGCCGCCCGATCACCCGGCGGAGGCCCGGCGCTGGTGGAGCCGGCGGTCGCTGCGGGCGCAGCCGTCCAACCCGGTCTTCGTCGTGCTCGGCGCGCTGCTCTGCGTTCTGCTCGGCGTCGCCATCGTCACCCAGGTGCGGCACAACGAGTCCGCCGATGCCCTGGAGACCGCTCGGCCCGCCGATCTGCTGGTGCTGCTCGACTCGCTG
>NZ_JBYCLB010000497.1:0-1807 GCF_057473705.1 Mycobacterium sp. TH-M15
AATTACCGGCGTTGGCCCAGCTCAACCCGACCCCCACAAATACCGAGACTACGAACTGGCCTGCGCCGCAGCCGCCGCATAACCGCGAAAGTCGAGATACATGCGCCCACCTCCCGCGGTGCCGGGCCGAGTCCGGTCCGGTTACCGTCCCGCTGGCGTCGTCCCGACAACCGATCATTAGACACCCGACGACGAGCAAATACATTCCGGCACGCCGTCCGGCGGGGCGGACGTTTTAGAACATGCCAGAGTGATCGACGGGGTTTAGTGGATCGCCACCGTCGTCGGTTTGACCGGCGACGGCAACGCGGTCTCCCCCATCAGATACTTGTCCACCCCGGCGGCCGCAGCCCGGCCTTCGGCGATCGCCCAGACGATCAGCGACTGGCCGCGGCCCATGTCGCCGGCGACATACACCCCGGGAACCGTGGTGGCGAACTCGCCGTCCCGCGCGACATTGCCCCGCCCGGTGAACTCCACGCCCAGGTCGGTCAGCAGTCCCGGCCGCTCCGGCCCGACGAAGCCCATCGCCAGCAAGACCAGGTCGGCTTCCATCTCGAAGTCGGTGCCGTCGACCTTCTCGAACGTGCCGTGCCTGCGCCGCACCTCGTGGGCCCGCAGCCCGCTGACCCGCCCGTCGCGACCGACGAACTCCTCGGTGTTGACCGAGAACACCCGGTCGCCGCCTTCCTCGTGGGCGGCGCTGGTCCGCATGACCAGCGGGTACATCGGCCACGGGGTGGACGGGTCGCGGTTCTCCGGTGGCCTCGGCATGATCTCGAACTGGTGCACCAGGGTGCCGCCCTGCCGGTGCACGGTGCCCAGGCAGTCCGCGCCGGTGTCGCCACCGCCGATGATGACCACCTTCTTGCCCTTGGCGGTGATCGGCGGCTCCCCGTCCGGGCCGAGCACGTCATCGCCGGCCTGCACCCGGTTCGCCCACGGCAGGTACTCCATCGCCTGATGGATCCCGTCCAGCTCGCGGCCCGGGACCGGCAGATCACGCCACGCGGTCGCCCCGCCGGCCAGCACCACCGCGTCGAAGTCGGCGCGCAGCTGCGCGGCGGTGATGTCCACCCCGACGTTCACGCCGGCGCGGAAGATGGTGCCCTCGGCCTCCATCTGCACCAGCCGGCGATCGATGAAGCGCTTCTCCATCTTGAACTCCGGGATCCCGTACCGCAGCAGGCCCCCGATCCGGTCGTCCCGCTCGAACACCGTCACCGTGTGTCCGGCCCGGGTGAGCTGCTGGGCGGCGGCCAGCCCGGCCGGCCCGGACCCCACCACCGCGACCGACTTGCCGGTCAGCTTCTCCGGCTTGACCGGTTGCACCCAGCCTTCCCGGAAGGCCCGCTCGATGATCTCGTACTCGATCTGCTTGATCGTCACCGGCGGCTGGTTGATGCCCAGCACGCAGGCCGGCTCGCACGGCGCGGGGCAGAGCCGGCCGGTGAAATCCGGGAAGTTGTTGGTGGCGTGCAGCCGATCGAACGCCTCGCGCCACCGACCGGTGCGCACCAGGTCGTTCCACTCCGGGATCAGGTTACCCAGCGGACATCCGTTGTGGCAGAACGGAACACCGCAGTCCATGCACCGGGTCGCCTGCTCGCGCAGGGTGTCCTCGGTGAACTCCTGATACACCTCTTGCCAGTCGTGCAGCCGCTCTTCGACCGGCCGCCGGTCCGGCAGGATCCGCTTGGTGAACTTCAGGAAGCCCCTCGGGTCAGCCATGTGCCGCCTCCATGATCGCCTCGTTCGGGTCGACGCCGGACGCCTCCGCGTCGGCGATCGCGGCGAGCACCCGCTT
>NZ_JBYCLB010000498.1:0-1798 GCF_057473705.1 Mycobacterium sp. TH-M15
GCGAAGCGCCGGGGGGCCCGCCCTCCGGGGTGGACCTGCTGGGCGGCCCGCCGTCCGGCGTGGATCTGTTGGGCGGACGCCCGGGGTGGTCGAATTACACCGAACCCGAGGTGGACGAGGCCGACGAGAACGAGCCGGCCACCGAGCCCACCCGCATCCCGTCGGAGACCGGCCGCCATGCCGCCTCGGACGACGCGGGGCCGAGGACGGTGCGGCCGGAGCCGCCGACGGACCATGTCCTCTTCCGGCCGCACGCCGAGCGGTACCAGCCGTTGGTGGAGGGCGCCCGAGACGATCAGCATCAGCCGTGGGAGGCCCGCCGACCCGAGCCGGCGCGACCGGCGATGCATCTGCCGCTCGACGACCCCTACCGGGCGCCGGAGGGCTATCCGGTGAAGGCCAACTTCAGCTCTGGCCTGTACTACACGGTGGAGAGCGCGTTGTACGACGACACCCTCGCCGAGGTCTGGTTCGTCAGCGAGGAGGCCGCGCAGAACAACGGCTTCGTCCGGGCTCGCTGATCGCGCTGCGCAACCGCTGCAGCCGAGCGTTTTCAGCGCAGCGGCAGCGGGTCGTCGCGTTCGGCGGCCGGACGGGGGCCGAAGATGCGCCGCTGGTCTTCGCGGATCGCGACGTCGTTGATGCTGGATTCACGACGGCTCATCCGGCCGTCGTCGGCGAATTCCCAGAGTTCGTTGCCGTAGCTGCGCCACCACTGACCGTCGGCGTCGTGGCTTTCGTACCGGTAGTGCACGGCGATCCGGTTGCCGTGGCAGCACCACAGCTCCTTGCGCAGCGCGTAGTCGAGCTCACGCGCCCATTTGCGGCGCAGGAAATCCACGATCTGCGCCCGCCCACGGACGAACTCGTCGCGATTGCGCCAGACCGAGTCCTCGGTGTAGGCCAGTGCCACCCGCTCCGGATCCCGGCTGTTCCAGGCGTCCTCGGCGGCCTGCACCTTCTGTCGCGCGGACGCCTCGTCGAACGGTGGGCACGGCGGCAGCGGCGAATCGGGCATCACCAGCTCCTAACCTGCGTCGGTCACGGCGCCAGCCGGGCGACCGCCTCGGCGGCCGGGATGACGTCGTGTATGCGGTGGATGGTCTCGCCGGCGTAGAGCGCCGACCGGTCGACCACGGCCGGATCCCTGCCGACCAGCGGGCGCCGGGGTGAACAGCGGTATCGCGACGCGCTGCAGCGTGAGCATCGCGCCCCGGGAGCTCATTGGCAGCAGCCGACTCAGCGGTGCGGTCTGCCGGTTGAGGCCGCGCACCACTCCCGGTCCGAGCTCGCTTCGGGCGCACCAGCGGTCGGTGACCGCGTTCGGGACCACCCGGTACGGCAGCGGCCAGCCCATCCCGAACAGCAGGCTGCGGATCGTCCGGTCGGCGGTGAGCACCCGCTGCTTGTAGCCGGGGTGGGCGCGTGACTCCTCGGTGAGCAGAAACCGGGTTCCGGCCACCGCGCCGGCGGCCCCGGCGACCAGCAGCGTCCGGACCTCGTCGGTGCCGGCCACCCCGCCGCCCATGCCCGCCTGCACCACCGGACAGTCGAGGCCGAGCGACTCCAGCAGGCTCACCGTCGTCTCCCTCTGTCGGTGCGGTCGATGCTGTCGGTGTGCTCAGCGATCGTGGCTGTGCCGGGCGCCGCGGTGCTGTCGGTCGGGTGCCCGCACGACGACACAGCAGCGGCCCTTGCGCGGCGCCAGCACGGCGCGCTGGGGCGGCTCGCCAGCCCCTTCGAGCATGCCCTGGATCAGCTCCAGGTTGAGCCCGCAGACCAGTTCAGTGCACTGTCG
>NZ_JBYCLB010000499.1:0-1588 GCF_057473705.1 Mycobacterium sp. TH-M15
CGACCCCGACCGGGTCGCGCAACCCGGCCGGCTCCTGGGCGTACCCGATCGCGATGGCGCCCAACGGCTCCCAGTCGGCCGGCAGCTCGAGCTCGTCGCGGACCAGGTCGGCGGCGAAAATCGTCGAGCCAATCCAGCAGCTCCCCAGCCCGCGCACCGCCAGCGCGACCAGCAGGGCTTGTACGGCTGCTCCGACGGCGACGGTGAACATGGTGCGCTCAGCGTCGGTGCGGGCGGCGTCGGGGTAGGCATGTGCGCCGTCGGGAACCATGAAGGGAATGACGACCTGGGGCGCGTCGTAGAGGATTTGGCCACGCGCCACGCGCCGTGTTATCGCGTCGGCGGGCACGGCGTCACCGGCGAGATCTAAGCGCCACTTGTCGGCCATCCGGTTCAGCAGCCGGGTCCGGACGGCCGGGGTGTGCAGCCACACAAACCGCACCGGCCGGGTGTGGTGTGGGGCCGGGGCGGTCAGCGCCTCGGCCACGGCCGCTTCGATCAGCTCGGGCGGCACCGGCTCCTTGCTGAAGGCGCGCACTGACCTGCGCAATAGCTGGGCCTGCTGGCGACCCAGCTGGAGGGCTTCGGCGGTACCGAGCCAAAACAGGTCGTCGGCGCCGCCGCGCAGCAGGTGCCGGGCGGTCGAGCCGTCGTCAGCCGGGTTAAGGCCGCGTACCACTGCTACCGGCATCGCGGTCAATTTGCCCTTGACCAGATCGGCGGCGGCCGCGACTTCGTCGGCCACCGCGATCTCGGTGACCACTAACTCGTTGCCGTAGCGGTCGACGGTGCCCGAATAGTTGTGCAGCACAGCCAAACCGGCCGCGCCGACCGCGACGTCTGTCTGACCGTTGCGCCAGGCGCGGCCCATTGTGTCGGTGATGACCACGGCGACGGTGACGCCGAGCCGCTCGTACAACCCGGTGCGCAGCACCGCGGCGCTGGCGTCGGGATTGACAGGTAGCAGCGCGAGTTCGCCTCGGCCGACGTTGGATCCGTCCACGCCGGCGGCGGCTTGCACCAGCCCGAGCCGGTTCTCGGTGATCAAGGTTCGGCCTTTGCGGGCCAGCACGCGCACCGCCTCGTCGTTGACTAGCTTGCGACGCAGTTCATCTCGGGCCTCAGCAGCTTTGGGGGCCGGCACCAACCGACCCTCGCACTTGGAGACGACCTTGCTGGTGACCACCACGACGTCGCCGTCGCGCAGCCATGGCGCGGCCGCGGCGATCGCGGCGCTCAGATCGTCGCCGGGACGGAATTCAGGAAGCCCGGCGACAGGCAGGATCTCGATCGTCGAGCCGGTGCCGTGCTCTTGTGAGCGGCCGGTCACGCCGCCACGCCCGCGAGCTGAAGCCCGGCGTTCACCATGTCAGCCGTTGCCTTCGGGTCGCTCATCAGTAGCGGTATCGACTGCACCGCGACACCGTCGATATCGGCGCGGTCGCTTTCGTGCACTAGCCAGCAGTCCAGAATCCCGGTGCCGCGGCGCGCCCCGTAATGCTGGCCCACTGCCGCTGCGGTGGACTGTACCCCGATCACCGTGAGACACTCATCGGCCATGCCGCGCAACGGCTTTCCGCCAATGATG
>NZ_JBYCLB010000500.1:0-3498 GCF_057473705.1 Mycobacterium sp. TH-M15
CGAACACCGTGGTCCGGTCCCTGAAGCTCAGGAATCACCACTTGTCGGTGCATAACGCCGCTCAATTCGTCGCTATCTCCGCCCAGTCGTACTGTCCCGCTCAGCTGTCGACCGAGGGCGTCGACGGTTGAGAACCCAGTCGGGAGCTGCCGCCGTGTCGATGAGCATCTCGTCGATGAGCATCGCCACCAAGATTTCGTCACCCCGACGACCGACTCCTGGACGCTGGGTGAGCACCGTCGAAGGTGAACGCATCGGCATCGCCCCGGCTCCGCGCGCGGCGACACGCCCTTGCGTGGCAACACATTTGAAGAAATCGCCGTCGTTCTCCCATGAGCGAACCGGCCGGCATCTGGTGATTATGGAGGTAAGACAATGACCGCTCTGAAACCGCTTCTGGCCGCAGCCGCGGCAGCCGCAGCGCTCGGAATGACCGCGCCGGCCAACGCGGACCCCGGCGACACCACCTTCCTCGCCGCGCTCGACAAGATCGGCTTCCAGTACCCGAACCCGGACCAAGTCGTATCCGCCGCCGGGGAGGTGTGCGGGTATATCGCGCAGGGACACACCTCCAACCAGGCTGCACGCGGGTTGAAGGCCGCCAATCCCGAGTTGACGCTGACGCAGGCGTCCCATTTCGTGGCGGCGGCCCGAGCGACGTACTGCAATCAGCCTCAGCCCGCCGAATAGTTGTGCCCCGCCGCCGCGGCGGTCCGTCCTAAATGACGTTGGCGGCGTCGGAGTTCGGCGGAACCGTCACTTCCCCGACGAAAACCCGCCGCCACACCGGCATCTCAACCCGGTGCCGCTGACCGAGCCCGCCGCTTGGCTGTCGACCGCACACCTCCTATGACCAGTCGCAACGGCGACCGCGGGCCAGCACCCGGACAGGTTGGGCCGCGATTCGGTGACAACGCCACGCCAACCGGCGGCATGATCTACTACACTTCGTCGTAGCAATGTGCTCCGCGGGTAGGGAGGTCACACATGGACGTCGTCGACATTTCGCGATGGCAGTTCGGCATCACCACCGTCTACCACTACATCTTCGTGCCGTTGACGATCGGGCTGGCGCCGTTGGTGGCGTTGATGCAGACCGTGTGGGTGGTCACCGACAACCCCGCCTGGTATCGGCTGACCAAGTTCTTCGGCAAGCTGTTTTTGATCAACTTCGCGCTGGGGGTGGCCACCGGGATCGTGCAGGAATTCCAGTTCGGCATGAACTGGAGCGAGTACTCCCGGTTCGTCGGTGACGTGTTCGGCGCCCCGCTGGCCATGGAGGGCCTGGCCGCGTTCTTCTTCGAGTCGACGTTCATCGGGTTGTGGATCTTCGGTTGGCGCCGCTTGCCGCGCTGGGTGCATCTGGGCTGCATCTGGGTGGTCGCGGTTTCGGTGAACGTCTCGGCCTTCTTCATCATCGCGGCCAACTCGTTCATGCAGCACCCGGTCGGCGCCCACTACAACCCCGAGACCGGGCGCGCCGAGTTGGACAGCATCGCCGCGCTGTTCAAAAACAACACCGCCCAGGCGGCGGTTTCGCACGCGGTCGGCGGTGCGCTGCTCACCGCGGGCACGTTCGTCGCGGCGGTGGGTGTCTGGTGGATGGTCCGCTGCGGCAACGGGATCGCCGCCGCGGGCGCCGGCCCGGAGATGGCCGCGGCCGACGGCCGCGCCATGTATCGTCCGGCGGCAATTCTCGGGTCGCTGGTCACCCTGCTCGCCGCCGCCGGTCTGTTCTTCACCGGCGACGCCCAGGGCAAGCTGATGTTTCACCAGCAGCCGATGAAGATGGCGTCGGCGGAATCGTTGTGCGACACCGCAACCGACCCATACTTCTCGGTCCTCACGGTCGGCCGGCAGAACAACTGCGACCACCTGGCCCGGGTGATCGAGGTGCCCTACGTGCTGCCGTTTCTGGCCGAAGGTCGGCTGCACGGGGTGCAGCTGCGCGGGGTGCGTGACATCCAGCGGGACTACCAGCAGCGCTATGGCGCAGGCGACTACCGGCCCAACCTGTTCGTCACCTACTGGTCATTCCGGGCGATGATCGGCCTGCTGGCGGTCCCGGTGCTGTTCGCGCTGGCGACGCTCTGGCTGACTCGGCGCGGCCGGACGCCGCGACAGCGGTGGTTCGCCCGGGTCGCGCTGTGGAGCATTCCCACCCCGTTTCTGGCCAACATCACCGGCTGGATCTTCACCGAGATGGGCCGCCAGCCCTGGCTGGTGGTGCCCAACCCGACCGGTGACCAGCAGATCCGGCTCACCGTCGCCCAGGGTGTCTCCGACAACAGCGTCGCCCTGGTCGTCACCTCGCTGACGGTGTTCACCGTGGTCTACGCGGCGCTGGCGGTGGCGTGGTTCTGGCTGTTCCGGCGCTACATCAGCGCCGGGCCGCAGGAACACGACGCGGAACCGGCCGCCGCCCTGCGACCCGGCACCGGCGAGCCGGCGCCACTGTCGTTCGCCTACTGAACCGCCCGGATCCGAAGAGAGGTGATCGAGATGGGATGGCAGCAACTGTGGTTCGGGGTGGTCGCGGTGCTGTTCCTCGGCTTCTTCGTCCTGGAGGGTTTCGATTTCGGGGTGGGCATGCTGATGGCACCGTTCGGCCGGGTCGGCGCCGGCGACCCGGAGGCGCACCGGCGGGCGGCGCTGAACACGATCGGCCCGGTCTGGGACGGCAACGAGGTCTGGCTGATCACCGCCGGCGGGGCGATGTTCGCCGCGTTCCCGGGCTGGTATGCGACGGTGTTCTCGGCGCTGTATCTGCCGCTGCTGGTGATCTTGTTCGGCATGATCGTGCGGGCGGTCGCGATCGAGTGGCGCGGCAAGATCGACGACCCCCGCTGGCGCGGCTGGGCCGATGCCGGCATCGCCGCCGGCTCCTGGCTGCCCGCCGTGCTGTGGGGGGTGGCGTTCGCGGTCCTGGTCCGCGGCCTGCCGGTGGATGCCGGCCACCGGGTTCACCTGTCGATCACCGATGTGCTCAACGCCTACACGCTGCTCGGCGGGCTGGCCACCGGGGGACTGTTCCTGCTCTACGGCGCGGTATTCGTGGCGTTGAAGACCTCCGGCGCCATCCGCGACGACGCGCTGCGGTTCGCCAACCGGCTGGCGCTGCCGGTGACCGCACCGATCGCCGGGTTCGGGCTGTGGACGCAGCTGGCCCACGGCAAGCCGTGGACGTGGCTGGCGCTGGGTGTCGGCATCGGCGCCCAGCTCGCGGTGGTGGCGCTGGTGCGGTATCGCGGCGTCGACGGCTGGGCGTTCTTCTGCGCCGCGGTCGTCGTCGTCGCGGTGGTGGTCCTGCTGTTCGGTGCCCTGTATCCGAACCTGGTGCCCTCCACGTTGGACCCGCACTGGAGCCTGACGATCTACAATGCGTCGTCGACCCCGTACACGCTGAAGATCATGACGTGGGCGGCCGCGCTGTTCGCACCGCTGGTGATCGTATATCAGGGCTGGACGTATTGGGTGTTTCGGCACCGGATCTCGGCT
>NZ_JBYCLB010000501.1:0-12643 GCF_057473705.1 Mycobacterium sp. TH-M15
GAACGGCTCCGGGACCGGAACTGGCTCGGTACCGAGCGCGATACGGGTCTCGCCATCTTTTTGGGCGATGGCGGTGGTCTGCAGCGCGGCGATCTTCGTCAGCGGTTGGGCGTAGAGCAGAAGCAGGCCCCCGGCGATTCGGTAGGGAAGGGTTTCGGAGTCGCCAGTAAGCATCTCGTTGATCCAGGCCAGACGTTGTTCCTGGGTGATTGTCGGCGTGGTTCTGGCTTGTCGGAATCCGATTTTCACGCTGGTGGTGATCTTCGCGCCGGTGGCCCATATGAAGAAGGTTCGGATCGAATGGCGGGTGGTCGGACCGGAGGCGAGGTACTCGTTGACGTCATGTTGTGTGCACTGGGCAACCGCACGGTGGTGGGTGCTGTGCAGCCAGGTGAGGAATTTGATCGTTTCGGTGATCTCTTGCTGCGCTGAGCGTCTCGGTCCGTCGGTGCCTTGGCCTGGCTTGGACATGCTGCGCAGGCGGCGTAGGTGGTGCCAGGTGGCGAACTGTTCGACAGGGGCGCGGATGGCCGGCGAGGCGATGGCGTCGAGTTTGGCGGCGAGCCAGACCTCGAAGCGGGCGAGATGTTCGTCGCGCTGGGGGAGCAGTCCGTGATGCTGCAGGAGGCTGCGGAGGTGGTCGACGTGGCGGCCGGGCCCGGCCGCGGTGAGGCCGTCGTGGGTGAGTGGTATGGCACCCGAGGTGATTGCGCCCAGCAGTTTGTGCACTTCGACGTTGCGTTTCCAGGTCAGGATGCTCTCGGGTCGGTCCACGCCGCACAGGACTTCGATGAGAGTCTGCATGGCCGCAGGGTCAGCGGGGTGGTGCAACAGGATTTTGCACAGATCTTCGCGTAGCGTGCATCGGGCGCATTCGCCGCGGCGATAGATTTCACCTTCCAGTCCACAGGTCTTGCAGGTGAAGTTGCCGGGGATGCCGGCGCAGAGCAGGCAGACCGCCCGTGGGTCGTCGTGGCGGCAACGGCCGGGCAGGACGCCGTCGTGTCCGCAGTTCGGGCAGATGCCGTGGGTGCGCATGGCACTGTAGAAACAGCTGTGGCACAACCGGTCGCCGGGCCATTCCACGCGCAGCTTGTTGGCCTTGCGGTGGCAGCGGCTGCACTCGGCGGTTCCGTTCGTGACGGGTGGGCGCCCCCGTCGGGTGGAGCGCGGTGTGGGCTTAATCGGCGCCATCGGTGATGATGCGCGCTCGTCGGGGCCGGACTGATTTGTTGAGTTCGACGACGTTGGGCGGTGGCGAAGCTGAGGTGCCGGAGGCGATCTTTCGCCGGCGGAAATCGGTGGCAGTCACCGTCACCAGGTCTTCCACCCCGCAACCGAGGATGTCGCAGAGGGCTGCCATCAGCTGCAGCGAGATCCGTTCGGGGCGTTGATGTACGACACGGTAGACCTGGGGACGCGAGAGCTGTATTCCGCGTTCAGCGAGGAGGGGGATCAGCTCAGTGCTGTTGTGCATGCCGTGGGCTGCCATCAGCTCAGCAAGGCGCCAACTGTAGTCGACTTCGCGTTTCACGATGTCTCCTCTCCGAGTGCGAGCGCATCCTTGACGGTGCGATCAAGAACCTGGCGCAGGGTTCGGGTCCGAAAATCACTGGAGACACCCGTGTACAGCGAGGTGGTGCTGGCGTATTCGTGGCCGGCTTGGTCTTGGACGAACTTGGCATCCCAGCCGTCTTCGATGAGATGGGTGATGTAGGACCGGCGAAACGAGTGCATGTCGAGTCCGTTGGACAGGCCGAGGTCCTGGCAGTAGCGTCGAAACCTGCGCAACAGCGTCCTCTCGGCGACCAGGGCGCCGCGCTCGCTGGGAAACAGGTCGATCCCGTCGTCCATATAGGGTTGTCCATGGGCCAGCCAGTCAGCGATGACTTCCGGCGTCCAGTCGAACACCGTCAACACGGTGCGGCGTTTGGGTGGCGATCCTTTCTTGGCCTTGCCGTAGCGGACCTTAGCCACGCCGTAGTGGCCGAACTCTCGAGCGTGGGGATTGCGGGATAAGTCGACCGTCTGCAGGTGTCGTAGTTCGTTGAACCGTAGCCCGTAGGAGTAGGCGACCTTGAACATCACCGCATCGCGGTAAGCCGGTAGCCAGCCCTTCTTCCTGGAATTGGCGATCACGGTGACCTGGTCGTCGGCGTGGTCGAAGAAGTCCTGCAGCTCCTGTTTGGTGAACGGCCGTTTCTCGGGGGACTGCTCGTTGTCCTGGACATGGGTCGCGGTGTTCCACGCGAAGAACACCTGGGCAGGATGGGTGCCGAAGCGCTGCTCGCAGACCCGGTCCCAGCCGTAGTCCGGGTCGGCGATGTAGGAGCAGAACAGCCGCAGCGTATTTTGATAGCCGCGCACCGTGGACTGCCGGCGGCCTTTGATGCTGCGCAAGTCGCCGAAGAACTCCTCCACGATGGCAGGCGTCCACGACCAGGGGAACTCGTTGGTCTGGTCGATGAACCGCCGGACCGTGGCGATCCGAGGCTCGATCGTGTCGTGGGCCAGGTTGCGGCACAACTGCTGGTTGCGCCAGCCGTCGAGCATCTCATCGACGGTCTGGACTTCGGGATGCAGCAGCGGCACCGAACCTACGAGGAAGACGCGACCGCTCTTGTCGACGGGCAACCTGGCCTCCCAACGCCTGTATCATCCGATGAATCATTGAATCATCTGATGAATCAATACCACATCCGTGCAGGTAGGTCCATTGCAGCGGCAACGCTTGGTCGGTCAGCGCCCAGGAAGCCCCTCCGAGACGGACGCGGGATTGGGTGGATTAGATCGCGAATTGCGCTGTTGTCCTTGCGCTTTGGCCTCCATGGGCCGCGCAGGCGGACGAAGCCTGGGCCAGCCGGGGGTGATTCATCTGATGAAAACGGCGGGCTTCACGCAACATAAGTATTATTATCGAGCTCCACTAGACCTTAGTCGGCCTTGTTTGCCAGCTTGTTATCAGTTAGAAGTGGATGTACGCCCAGCAATGGGCGGGGTAGACCACACACACGAGCCAGACGAGATCCGGGAGAAATCGATGCAGCAAGCCCTTCGCCCATACGTCACCGCCGGCGTAGCGCTGGTGGGGGCCAGCATGATCGCGATCACCCCGGCGGCGACGCCGATGGCCGGCATCCAGCAGGTGGGCCGGGACGTTGCTCTCACCGCCTTGGGCGACATCGACTTCACCAGCGCGTTCGACACCGCTTTCCAGAACGCCGGGGACAACCTCAAGTCGCTCTCCACCGGCCTCGAGGACGCCACCAAGGCGCTCACCGACGCCGTCCACACGCACTCATCGGGCCTCACCGACCTGTTCGAGAACCCCAAGGAGCTGCTCGCCGCACTGAGCTTCCTCGGCACCGACGAGAAGAAGTTCCTCCAGCCACTCTCGCTGGACACCCTGAGCAACAACCACGGCCTGCTGTTTGACGTGCTGCTCGACCCGTCGGCATTGGGCACCACACCCCTGGACCCGGACATCATGGACGTGATCCAATTCCTGTCGTCGCCGGCCAGCGCCGAGCTGATCGGGGCGCTCGGGCCGGAGATCTCGCCGTTCATCGCGTTGTTCAACGACATCGACGCCATCCAGGCGGCGCTGTCCGGATCGACCCCGAACATCACGACCGCCTTGCAGGATCTGGTCAACATCCCGGGCAACATGCTCAACGGCCTGCTCAACGGGGCCACCCTGAACCTGGACTCGTTGGTCCCGGACCTGGCCAAGGCCGATCTGCCGCTGCCCAGCGGCATGGACATCACCGGCCTGAGCTACGACTTCGGCGGGCTGCTGACGCCCGGTGTGGTCACCGGCGACGGCGACAACGCGGGCATCGGTGGCTCGATCTTCAACGGCCTCGGCCTGAACCTCGACGGGGTCCCGGTGCTCAGCACCTTGGATATCCACGGCCACGGCGTGAGCATGGCCGGTGGCCTGGCGAGCATCGAGAACGTGCTCGCCGATGTGATCGACGGCAAGGCGGTGTTCGAGCCGCCGGCGGACACCGGTGACGGCGGTGCCTCGGGCGCAGCGGCGGCCGTCGACCCGAGCGCCGCCGGCGGGTTCGACGCCGTGCTCAGCAGCATCGGCATCGACCCGGCAGCGCTCGGCCTGTAGCAGCCGAAACGACAACCGACGGCGTCCTTCCCGCGAGCCAACCGGCGGGAAGGACGCTGTCGGTTTTCACTTGACAGATTCCTGCGTGACACTGGCCGACGTCGACACCGCGCTGGGCGGGTTCCTCGGATCGTTGATCGACGCCGTCACCGACGCGGTGCGCAACCTCCACGGTGACCGGCGATGGATTCGGATCGACGATCCTCGGGCCGACCTGACCCGGCACCCGGAATCCGCGCGCAACGGCAGCGCACACCCTACTTCAGCAGCGCGACGACCTTGTCCGCCAACTCCACCGGCTCCGGCAACTCGGCCACCGGCTGGGTGCGCGGCAGCCGCACCGCCGGGTCGGCGAAGGCCCGGTAACGCTTCTCTCCGGCCACCGCGCCCAGCAGGTACCCGGTCAGCAGCGCCCGCACCCGCCGCTGGGTGCGCCGGTCGGCGGTGGGCAGGCCGAGGAACCGGCTCAGCCGCCGGTGCCGGGCCAGCCCGGTCGCGGACGCCTTGGCGATCACCCGCAGCGTCGCCGCCGGCCAGGCCCGCGCCAGCGGGATCGCGTTGGAACGCAACGACTTCTCCGACCCGGGCGCGGTGAACACCGCCCCGGGCAGGGCCAGCGCGGCGGCCGCCTGCTCGGCGCGCGGCTCGGTGCGCGCCGGGAAGATCGCCACCGCCGCGGCGAACCGGCCGGGGGTGCGTGCGGCGGCCAGCACCGCCGCCGAGCCGCCGAACCCGTGGCCGGCCACCGCGAGCCGGTCGCCGCGCACGCTGACCTGTCCGGCGCCCAGCCGCACCCCGGTGGCGATGTCCAGGGCGCGGTCCAGGTCGGCGGCGAAGGTGAGCACCGACGGCACCAGCCCGCGCTCGGTGTCCGGGGCGGCCACCACGAACCCCCAGGACGCCAGGTGCTCCAGCAGGCCGGCGTAACGATCCGCGGTGGTCATCCAGTCGTGGCCGAACACCACTGCGGGCAGCTTGAATCCGGTCGCCGGGGTGTACACCACGCCGGGCATCCCGGCGTAGGCCAGGTCGCCGCGCAGCACCCGGTGCGGGCCCGGCCGCGCCAGCGCGGTGAACTGCCGTCGGATCCGGCGCCCGGCCAGCCAGCGGCGCAGCGTGCCTGCCATCAGACGACGGTAGCGCACCCGGAACGCGGTGCCTGCGCTGCCGCTGACCACCGCAGCCATCGACGGCGCAGCCGTGCCGCCGTCGGGATTCAATGCGATACTTGTAGCATGGCTCGCATACGGCTGAGTACCACGGTGGACGCCGATCTGCTGGACAGTGCGCGCCAGGTGCACCGGGGTGGGACCGACGCGGCGCTGATAGACGAAGCCCTCGGCGCTCTGCTGGCTCGACACCGGGCCGCGGAGATAGACACCGGGTACGCCGCCTATGACGACCTGCCGCTGGACGCCCCGGATGAGTGGGGAGACGTGGCCTCGTGGCGGCACGCCGCCGGCGCGTCGTGACCGGGCTCCCGGCACGCGGCGAGGTGTGGTGGTGCGAGCTGGCCGAGATCGGTCGACGGCCGG
Source organism: Mycobacterium sp. TH-M15 (assembly GCF_057473705.1). Taxonomy (NCBI): domain Bacteria; kingdom Bacillati; phylum Actinomycetota; class Actinomycetes; order Mycobacteriales; family Mycobacteriaceae; genus Mycobacterium; species Mycobacterium sp. TH-M15. The sequence goes on from NZ_JBYCLB010000501.1 coordinate 5,659, forward strand.
TCGTCGTGCTGTCCCGGGACGCGGCGATCCCACGGCTTCGGCGTGCCCTCGTCGCGCCGTGTACGACCACCATTCGCGGGCTCGCCAGCGAGGTTCTTCTGGAACCGGAGACCGACCCGATCCCGCGCCGATCCGCCGTCAACTTGGATGCGGTCGAAAGCGTCTCGGTTGCGGTGCTGGTGAGCCGCGTGGGCAGACTTGCCGATAGCCGGATGGGCGACATCTGCCGGGCTCTCGGGGTCGCGGTCGACTGTCCGGCCTGACCGCTACCCCGCCGGGGACAGCCGCATCACCCGGATGGTGCGCACCCCGTCGGTGCGCTGCGCGTAGTTGCCGTAGCCGGGGTAGAGGTCTTCGGCGAGGGCGAACAGCCGGTCCCGGTCCGCGCCGGTGGCCTCGCGCGCCACGAACGCCCCGCCGTGCTCGCCGACGTGCAGTTCGCACCCCGGGTGGGCGACCAGGTTGTGATACCAGCCCGGATGGTGGGTGCCGCCGTAGTTGGAGGCGATCAGGATGACGTCGTCGCCGTCGGTGAAGTAGATCAGCGGGCTCTCCCGGCGCTGCCCGCTCTTGGCGCCGGTGGAGACCAGCACCACGATCGGCGCCGCGCCGAATGCCAGATTGACGTGCCCGCCGGTGGCCCGCATCACCGCGGCGTCGGCCGGGGCGGCCAGCCGGCGATGCACGGCCGCGCCGATCTCGGTGCCCACCAGCGTCTGCAGCGTCCGCTTCCACACCGACCGGTGGGCGTTCGTGTCGACGCGGGGGATGCCGTTCAGGGTGGGCATGGGCCCGACTCTACCGGGGTGAAGACACCGCCCGGGACACCGCGCAACGGCGCCGTCGCTCGAAGGCGGGCACCATCGGTGTCTCCTCCCGACGGTGACGGGTGTGCCCGATGAGGCGGGCGGCCCACCCCGGCCCCGTCCCACCCGGGCGGCTGTGACCTGCGGAATTCAAAAGAATCGGCCCCTCCTGCACTACCCTGATGAGCTATGTGCGGAATCGTCGGCTACGTCGGGCAACGGCCTGCCCGCGACGTGGTCGTCGAGGCGCTGCGCCGGATGGAGTACCGCGGCTACGACTCGGCCGGCATCGCCTTGATCGACGGGGTCGGCAAGGTCGAGGTGCGCCGCCGGGCCGGCCGGCTGGCCAACCTGGAGGAGACGCTGCGCGACGTCGACCCGGCGACGCTGGCCGGCAGCACCGGCCTCGGCCACACCCGGTGGGCCACCCACGGCCGGCCCACCGACCGCAACGCACACCCGCACACCGACGTCACCGGCGGGATCGTCGTCGTCCACAACGGCATCATCGAGAACTTCGCCGCCCTGCGCCAGCAGCTCGAGGCCGACGGGGTGGAGTTCGCCAGCGACACCGACACCGAGGTCGCCGTGCACCTGGTCTCCCGCGAGTACCGCCAGGGCCAGACCAAAGGGGACTTCGTCGGCTCGGTGCTGGCGGTGCTGCGCCGGCTGGAGGGCCACTTCACCCTGGTCTTCGCCAACGCCGACGAGCCGGGCACCATCGTCGCCGCCCGCCGGTCCACGCCGCTGGTGGTCGGGGTCGGCGACGGCGAGATGTTCATCGGCTCCGACGTCGCCGCGTTCATCCCCTACACCCGGGATGCCGTCGAGCTGGGTCAGGACCAGGCGGTGGTGATCACCGCCGACGGCTACCGAATCACCGACTTTCACGGCAACGACAACGGCCACACCTCGCGGCGGTTCCACATCGACTGGGACCTGAACGCCGCCGAGAAGGGCGGCTACGAATACTTCATGCTCAAGGAGATCGCCGAGCAGCCCACCGCGGTGGCCGACACCCTGCTCGGCCACTTCGCCGACGGCCGGATCGTGCTGGACGAGCAGCGGCTCTCCGACGACGAACTGCGGGAGATCGACAAGGTGTTCGTGGTCGCCTGCGGCACCGCGTATCACTCCGGCCTGCTGGCCAAGTACGCGATCGAGCACTGGACCCGGCTGCCGGTGGAGGTGGAGCTGGCCAGCGAGTTCCGCTACCGCGACCCGGTGCTGCACCAGCACACCCTGGTGGTGGCGATCAGCCAGTCCGGCGAGACGGCCGACACCCTGGAGGCGGTGCGGCACGCCAAGGCGCAGAAGGCCAAGGTGCTGGCGATCTGCAACACCAACGGCAGCCAGATCCCGCGCGAGTGCGACGCGGTGCTCTACACCCGGGCCGGGCCGGAGATCGGGGTGGCCTCGACGAAGACGTTCCTGGCCCAGATCGCGGCGAACTACCTGGTCGGGCTGGCCCTGGCGCAGGCCCGCGGCACCAAGTACCCCGACGAGGTCGCCCACGAGTACCGACAGCTGGAGGCGATGCCCGAGCTGATCGCGCAGGTGCTGGCCGGCAACGACGCGGTGGCCGCGCTGGCCCGCCAGTTCGCCGCGTCGTCGACGGTGCTGTTCCTGGGCCGGCACGTCGGCTACCCGGTGGCGCTGGAGGGGGCGCTCAAGCTCAAGGAGCTGGCCTACATGCACGCCGAGGGGTTCGCCGCCGGCGAGCTCAAGCACGGCCCGATCGCGCTGATCGACGACGGCCTGCCGGTGATCGTGGTGATGCCGTCGCCGAAGAACGCCGCGGTGCTGCACGCCAAGCTGCTCTCCAACATCCGGGAGATCCAATCCCGCGGCGCCATCACCGTCGTCATCGCCGAGGAGGGCGACGACACGGTGCGCCCCTACGCCGACCACCTGATCGAGATCCCGGCGGTGCCCACGCTTTACCAGCCGCTGCTGTCCACCATCCCGCTGCAGGTGTTCGCCGCCAGCGTCGCCCAGGCCCGCGGCTACGACGTCGACAAGCCGCGCAACCTGGCCAAGTCGGTCACCGTCGAGTAGCCGGCCTACCGCGGCCGGCCGACGTTTTGGGTGAACTGCCCCGCGATGTTTCCCGCCGGGGTGAACCGCGCGATGACGAAGGTCTGCGGGCCGGGCGTGCCGGGGATCAGGCTGCCGGGCGGGCAGTCCTTCTTGGTCACCACCGCGAAGCGGGTGGAGCTCTTCCACACCAGGGCGGTGAAGTGGCCGGTGTTCGCCGAGTACACCGGGTTGTCGTAGTGGTAGTTGCCGGCCTCGGCGATCCAGGCGTTCACCGCGTCACCGACCGTCGCCTGTGCCGACCGGGCGTAGAGGTCCTCGCCGTACCGCCCGCCGACGGCGCCGGGTGAGTGCTGGAAGCGGCAGCTGTCGGCCTGGCGGTTCATCCCGGCGACCAGGGCGTCGTCCCAGACCAGCGGCCCCGCGCCGTACCGTGCCCGGGCCGCGTTGACGGTCGCGGTGGCGGTGTCGGCGAAGGTGTCCGCGGCGGCGGTCTGCGTCGATACGACGACGGCCACCAACACGGCGGCTATGACCGCGGTCAGTTTCGGCACGGCACTTTCCTTTCATCCGGTGGGCACCGGTGGGTCATTGTCTCGCGTATCCGACCCGGTTCACCGACCGGACAGGGGAAGCACAGCTCGGCCATGCGACGCTGTACGGCGTGATGCACGTGAAGATCACGCCGGCGACGGTGTGGCATTTCGTCCGCAGTGCCCCGCTGACCTACCTGTGGCTGCTGGTTCTGCTGATCACCACGGTGATTCAGCACCTCGCCGGCCGTCAGCTGCACTCGATCCTGCTGGACCAGTCCACCAACCTGCATCACCTGGCCACCAACCCGCTGGAGGTGCTGGTCTCCAGCCTGCTGTGGATCGACGGCAAAAACTGGATGCCGTATCTGGTGTTGTTCACCTTGATCCTGGCGCCGGCCGAGCGCTGGCTCGGCCACGTCCGCTGGCTCGCGGTGGGGCTGATCGTCCACATCGGCGCCACCTACATCAGCGAGGGGGTGCTCTACCTGCTGATCAACCTGCACCGCAGGCCGGAGTGGCAGCTGCACGCCCGCGACGTCGGGGTCAGCTATTTCCTGGTCGGCATGATGGCCGTGCTCACCTACCGCATCCACACGCCGTGGCGCTGGCCGTACCTGGCCGGCCTGGTGATCATCTTCACCGTGGCGCTGTTCATCGAGCCGACCTTCACCTCGATCGGGCACGCGGCATCTGTTCTGCTCGGCTTGGCCTGTTACCCGTTGATCCGGCACGCCGATCAGCAGGGCGCCGCGCAGACGGTCAGCCCCGCCAGCTGACCAGGATCACCAGGTCTTCTTCTCCGGGCAGTAGACCGTGATCGCGTCGCGGATGAACTGGTTGGTCTGCGGAATCGAAAGACCTTGCAGACCAAGGTCGTTGATGATCTGCGTGCGTTCCCGACTGTACGGGCTCCACGGGTTCTCGTTGTGCGGCAGGTTCTGCCAGTCGCAGACCCGGTGACCGAGCCCGACGAGTTGACCCGGATCGCCGGTGATGCCGTCGGCGGAGAGCGTCGCGACGAACCGGTCGTCGGCGCCGTCGGCGTGGGCGACACCGGGGGGGAGTGCGCACACCGCCACCGCCACCACGATTCCGGTCCAGCGCATGATGGTCGGAATGTTAACGCACGACCCTGGCCCGCCGGGGTGCTGCGTGCGATCAGGCCGCGGCGTCGATCTTCTGGGTGATGGCGTCGATCAGGGCCTGTACCGCGCCGTCGGGGATGGTGTAACCGACCACCCCGACCCGAACGACCGCGTTGTCGCGCAGCAGCATCGCGTGCTGGGCCGCCCAGCCGTTGCCGCCCTCGCTGGTGATCACCGTGCGCACGACGTTGTCGGACTCGGTCACCTCGCCGACCGTCCAGAACTCGTCGGCCCCGTCCTGGGCCGCGGGGTCACGCACGTTGATGGTGCGGTTCGCGCAGCCTTTCCAGGCCGCGGACTGCTTGGCGTAGAAGGCGTCGGCGGGCGCGGGCTGCGGGTAAAGAGCCACCGACAGCAGGACCGCACGGTCCAGCTGCTGCGGGTTGGGCTCGGGCGGGCTGAGCCATCGCTGATAGTGCGATGCCGTCCACCCCGAGCCCGCGTAGACCGGTTCGGCCCCGACCGAATAGATCCCCTGGCAGTCCTGGTCCACGATTCGGCCCGGGGCCATCCCGTCCTCCTCGCTGACCACGCCCAGGTTCGGATCGCCGGCCGCGGCGGCGATGGTGTCCTTGCCGGGAAACAGGCCACCCAGGGCCGAAACCGGCACCAGTGCGGTCGCGGCCGGCGCCGTGCTGGACGTGCCGGAGGTGCTGGCCGCGGAGTCCGTTTCGGAGCCGGGATCCCGCCGGGTGAGGACCACGAAGACCACCGCGCCGATCGCCAGCACGCACACCGCCGCCAGGGCCGCCCACAACAGGCCGCGGCTGCGCCGGGGTGGACCGGGCGGATCTCCGCCGAACCCGGCAGGCGGCGGGTATCCGCGGGGCTGCGCCGGATTCCAGCCGGGCGGCGGCGGGCCGGGCGGCTGACGCCACGGCGCCGGACCCGGGTAGCCGGGTGCCGGGGGCAGCGGCGTCCACTGGGTGGGGTCATCGGGTCCGGGTGCCGGACCGCCCGGGAAAGCCATCGGCTCACCGTAGCCGATCCGCACCGGTCGACCGATCCGGACTGGTCAGCGGTTACCCCGCGGCGTCGATCTTCGCGGCGACGGCGTCGACGATCGTGGTCAGCGCCGTGTCCGGAATCGTCATCCCGCAGGCGTCGGCCCGGATGATCACGTTGCGCCGCACCGCCAGCGCGTTTCTGCACATCCAGCCGGCGCCGCCCTCGGCGGTCTCGGTGGTGGTGACCATGTCCTCGAGTTCGGTGACCTCGCCGACGGACCAGATCACGTCGGGCGCGCCGCTGTCGCCGGCCGGTCGCGTGTTGATGCTGCGGCCGGCGCACCCCTTCCAGGTCGCGCTGTGGGCGGCGAAGAACGCGGCCGCGGCGTCGGCCCTCGGGTAGGTGACCACGCCCACGACGACGTCGTGGGTCAGCTCCGGGTGGTCCGGCCGGTCCGGGCTGCGCCAGCGCTGCACCCGCACGTCGATCCATCCGGAACCGGCGTAGACCGAACCCGAATTGACGGTGTCCACTCCCTGGCAGTCGGCGGAGACGGTGTCGCCGGTACCCATCTGTTTCTGGGTCTCGGTGGGATGCAGATTGGCGTCGTTGACCGCCGAGCCGACGGTGTCCTTGTCGGGGAGGAGTGTGTCGATCGCCGAGTTCGGCACCGGCGGCTGCGCTGCCGTGCTCAACGATGACGCGGATGTCGGTTCGCCGTCGGCGGTTTCGGCGTCCTTGTCGCGCCCGGTGAAGGCCATGAAGGCGACCGCGCCCACGGCGAGCGCACACACCGTCGCCAACACCGCCCACCGCCAGCCGCGGCCACGTCGGGGCGGCTCACCGGGGGGGTATCCGCCGGGCGCCGGCATCGGGTAGCCCGGCCACGGTGCCGACGGCGGGTAACCGGGCGGCGATGACGGGGGCAGCGCAGCCCACCGGGTGGGGTCGTTGGGGTCGACCCCCGGACCGCCCGGTCCCGTCATCGGCACACCTTCCGCTGTTGACGTCGGCTGTCTGCGACGTGAGGGTAACAGTGCGGCCCGTAGCCTATGGTTGCGTTTCAGGGGCCGGCCGGGGAGCGGAGGCTGATGCGGCACTACTACACCGTTGACGCGATCCGTGCCGCCGAAGCGCCGCTGCTGGCCAGCCTGCCCGACGGCGCGTTGATGCGCCGAGCCGCTTTCGGGCTGGCCGCGGCCGTCGCCGGCGAGCTCACCGCCCGCACCGGCGGGCTGACCGGGCGACGGGTCTGCGCGGTGGTCGGCTCCGGCGACAACGGCGGTGACGCGCTGTGGGCCGCGACGTTCCTGCGCCGCCGCGGTGTCGTCGCCACGGCCGTGTTGCTCAGCCCGGACCGCGCCCACCCGGCGGGCCTGGCGGCGTTCGCCAAGGCCGGTGGCCGGGTCGCCACATCCGTGCCGGCGCAGACGGATCTGGTGCTGGACGGGGTGGTCGGCATCTCCGGTCGGGGGCCGCTGCGGCCGGACGCCGCCGACGTGTTCGCCGCGGT
>NZ_JBYCLB010000502.1:0-9624 GCF_057473705.1 Mycobacterium sp. TH-M15
CCATGGTCCTGGCGCCGCACCGCGGCGCGAAGACCCGGGCCAGGGCGGCGGAGCAGGCCCATGCGCCGGCCGGCCAGCCCGGCCAGCAACCCGATACGACCGACGAAACCAGCCAGCCGGCGAGCTGACCGACACCAACGAGGACACATGCCCAAGACGAAAACCCACAGCGGCGCTTCGAAACGGTTCCGGCGCACCGGAACCGGAAAGATCGTGCGTCAGAAGGCGAACCGCCGCCACCTGCTGGAGCACAAGCCGAGCACCCGGACCCGCCGGTTGGACGGCCGCACCACGGTGTCGGCCAACGACACCAAGCGGGTCAACGCCATGTTGAACGGCTGACCGGTCAGCCGCGCAAAACCATTACGCCCGAACGAGATAGGAAAGATCCATGGCACGCGTGAAGCGGGCGGTCAACGCCCAGAAAAAGCGACGCACGATCCTGAAGGCGTCGCGCGGCTACCGTGGCCAGCGATCGCGGCTCTACCGCAAGGCCAAAGAGCAGCAGCTGCACTCACTGACCTACGCCTACCGCGACCGTCGCGCGCGCAAGGGTGAGTTCCGCAAGCTGTGGATCTCCCGGATCAACGCGGCCGCCCGAGCCAACGGCATCACCTACAACCGGCTGATCCAGGGCCTCAAGATCGCCGCCGTCGAGGTGGACCGCAAGAACCTGGCCGAGATCGCGGTCAGCGACGCCGATGCGTTCGCCGCGCTTGTCGAGGTGGCCCGCAAAGCGCTGCCCGGCGACGTCAACGCGCCCTCCGGCGAGGCTGCCTGACCCGCGGGGGCATGCTCACCGAACGCTCGGCCCGGGTGGTCGCGGCGGTCAAGCTGCGCCGGAACGCCGCCCGCCGGCGAGCGGAGCGCTTCCTGGTCGAAGGCCCCAATCTGGTGGAAGCCGCCTCGCGGCGTGGTCTGATCCGGGAGGTATTCGTCGCCGAACCGGCGGCGCAGCGGCACGCCGGATTGCTGGCCGGCATCGACGCCCCGGTGCAGCTGGTCACCGAGCGGGCGGCGAAAGCGCTCTCCGAGACGGTCACCCCGGCCGGAGTGGTCGCGGTCTGTCGGATCCCGGCGCCCGACCTGGATCGGGTGCTGGCCGGTTCCCCTGGGTTGGTCGCCGTCGCCGTCGGTGTCGGCGAACCGGGGAACGCCGGGACGCTGATCCGGATCGCCGACGCGATGGGTGCCGGTGCGGCGGTCTTGACCGGGCAGAGCGTCGATCCCTACAACGGGAAATGTCTGCGCGCCTCGGCCGGGAGCATCTTCAGCCTGCCGGTGGTGGTCGCCGCCGACACCGATGCGGCGCTGGCCGCGCTGCGCGGGGCGGGTCTGCGTCTGCTGGCGGCCGCACTGGACGGCGAGCTCTCACTCGACGACGCCGGGCCGCTGCTGACCCGCCCGACGGCCTGGCTCTTCGGGCCTGAGTCGCACGGCTTGCCGGTCGAGGTGACGGCCGCCGCCGATCACCGGGTGGCGATCCCGATGGCCGGCGGTGCGGAGAGCCTGAATGTCGCGTCGGCCGCGGCGATCTGTCTGTACCAGAGCGCCCGGGCGCAGCGATCGGGGCGAGCCGGCTAGCGAGCCTCAGGCCGCGTGTCCGCGGGCCGGGCGTCGCACCCCGGCCAGCGAGAACGTGCTGTGCACCAGCGATCCGGCACGCTCGATCAGGGTCGACCCGGCGCGCTCCACCACGTTCTTGGCGCGACGTGGGACGTAGTGCGTCCCGTCGTCGCGGCGGTCCTTCGGTGGCGCCGTGAACGAGGGCGCCTCGATCAGCCGGGCGTCGGCCGGGATCTTGCCCTGCGCACGCCGGTAGCCGGCCAGCGCGCGCGGGTGCAGCCGGATCTCCTCGGGAACGAACGCGAACGCGAGCTGGCTGAACTTGCCGATCAACCGCAGCAGCACCTCGTCGCCCTCGGACCAGCGCAGCCCCGCCTTCTCGCGGACCACCGGGTCGAACAGCCCGGCGGCGACCCAGCGTTGCACCCCCACCATCGGCCCGAACATCTGGTCCCAGACCCCGCTGGGCATCAGCACGAACCACGGCTTCGGAATCCGCATGTGCAGAATCCTGCGGGCGGCCGGCGTCAGCTCCAGCACTTCGCGGCAGGTTCGATCCCAGTACTCGCAGAACTCCTCCCACGTCTTCGGCACCGGACGCATGCTCATGCCGTACATCCGGTACCACTGCACATGCTCGTCGAAGAGCTGGTGCTTCTCGGCCTCGGTCAGCCCGCCGCAGAAGTACTCGGCGAGGTTGATCACCAGCATGAAAAACGTCGCGTGCGCCCAGTAGAACGTCGCGGGGTCCAGCGAGTGATAGCGGCGCCCTTTCTCGTCGACCCCTTTGATGTCGTGGTGCCAGTCCCGGATCTCCTCGCCGGTCCGTTGCGCGCGATCGCCGTCGTAGACCACGCCCAGGATCGGGTAGGCCGATCGGGAGACCCGCTGCAGCGGTTCGCGCCACAGCGTCGAGTGCTCCTCGACGCCGGCGCCGAGCGCGGGGTACATGTTCTCGATCGCGCCGATCCACACACCCATCAGGCCGGTGCGGATGTCGCCGAAGTATTTCCAGGTCAGCGAGTCGGGCCCGAGTGGCTCGGGGGGGCGGGTGCGCGCGTCATCGGGCTGCGCGGGTGCGGATTCGACGGACGTCGTCGGCGTCGGGTTCATCACGCCCTCCTGTCTGACCAACCTGACGCTGACGGTAAATCTGAGAACGCGCGTTGTCAATTGTGCCACGCCGAATGGGCCGTCCCGCGGTTGCGACCTGGGTGAACACCGACATGACCAGGTCATTTGGCTCCGGCGGCGGTGGATCCCACCGCGTTCTGCGTCGGCGTCACCGCTACTCTGGTGCGGGTGAACCCCGATTCGCCCGATCAGGGGTCCGTCGAGCAGGGGGAGACGCCGGATCTGCTCTCTGGCGTACCGCGGCGCGGCCGGATGGTGGGCTGGCTGCGCCGTGTGAACGGCAACGACCGGACGATCGACGTGATCCGCCGGCTGCGTCAACGGCTGCCCGGCGACCCGGAGTTCGGCGATCCGCTCTCCACCGCCGGGGAGGGTGGCCCGCAGGCCGCGGCCCGGGTCACCGATCGGCTGATCCGCGACCGGGATGCGGCCTCCCGCGAGGTCAGCCTGGGGGTGCTGCAGGTCTGGCAGGCACTGACCGAGTGGGCCTCCGGCCGGCCGGCCAACCCGGAAGCCACCTTGGTCTTCACCGACCTGGTCGGCTTCTCCAACTGGTCGCTGAAGGCCGGCGACGAGGCGACGCTGACCCTGCTGCGCCGGGTCGCCCAGGCGATGGAGCCGCCGCTGCTGGACGCCGGCGGCCGGATCGTCAAGCGGATGGGCGACGGGATGATGGCGGTCTTCGGTGAGCCGCTGGTCGCGGTCTTCGCCGTCCTCGCTGCGCAAGACGCGCTGACGACGGTGCAGGTCGACGGCTACGTTCCCCGGATGCGGGCCGGGATCCACACCGGCCACCCGCAGCGACTGGCCGACGACTGGCTCGGCATCGACGTCAACATCGCCGCCCGGGTGATGGAGCGCGCCACCAAGGGCGGCATCGTCGTCTCCGGCACGACGCTGGAGCGAATCGAGCCGGTAGATCTGGCCGCGCTGGGCGTGGTCGCCAGGCGGCTGCGCAAGCCGATGTTCGGCCCCAAGCTCGCCGGGGTGCCCGAGGATCTGGCGATGTACCGGCTCGTCGCCCGACCGGAGCCGTCGGGCGGCGACGGCCAGGCCAGGGCCGGTTCGTAGGCCCCGGTGCCCGGCTGACGTCCGGCCCCGGCGGCGTGACGCAGCGGGGACGCCGCCCGCACGTCACCGGCCCACCAGGTCCAGCAGACTGTCGGCGGCGAGCGCCGGGCACGCCGAGCGCAACCCCTTCCGCCGGCAGCGCGACGGCGCGACGGCAGCTCTCCGGAGCGCCAACGAACGTGGTGGCCGGCCGCCCCGATAAGATCGGCACCTGCGTCGCATCCGGGCCGCGAACGCCTCCGGCCCGGCCGGCCCGGCCCCGAGCCATAAAGGAGAGTCTCGTCGCGTGGGCGATCACCCCGTCGATCCGGCCGCCACGTCGGAGGCCGCGCTGACCGTCGCCGTCGGCGCGGCGCGGGCCGCGTTCGCCGCGGCCGCCGACCTGGACGCGCTGGCGCACGCCAAAACCGAGCACCTCGGCGATCGCTCCCCGCTGGCCCTGGCCCGCCAGGCGCTGGCCGGACTGCCCACGGCGGAGAAGGCCGACGCCGGGCGCCGGGTCAACGCCGCCCGCGGCACCGCCCAGCGCGGCTACGACGAGCGGCTGGCCGAGCTGCGGGCCGAGCGGGACGCGGCGGTGCTGGCCGCCGAACGCATCGACGTGACCCTGCCGTCCGCCCGCCGCCCGACCGGCGCTCGGCACCCGATCACCATCCTGGCCGAGCACGTCGCCGACACCTTCGTCGCGATGGGCTGGGAGCTGGCCGACGGACCCGAGGTGGAGGCCGAGCACTTCAACTTCGACGCGCTGAACTTCCCGGTCGACCACCCGGCCCGTAGCGACTCCGACACCTTCTACATCGCCCCGCCCGGCTCCCGGCAGGTGCTGCGCACCCACACCTCGCCGGTGCAGGTGCGGGCGCTGCTGCGGCGCGAGCTGCCGGTCTACGTCATCTCCATCGGCCGGGCGTTCCGCACCGACGAACTCGACACCACCCACACCCCGGTGTTCCACCAGGTCGAGGGGCTGGCGGTGGACGAGGGGCTGTCGATGGCGCACCTGCGCGGAACGCTGGACGCGTTCGCCCGCGCCGAGTTCGGCCCGGACGTGCGCACCCGGTTCCGGCCGCACTTCTTCCCGTTCACCGAACCGTCGGCCGAGGTCGACGTCTGGTTCGCCGGCAAGAAGGGCGGCGCCGGCTGGGTGGAGTGGGGCGGCTGCGGGATGGTGCACCCCAGCGTGCTGCGGGCAGTGGGGATCGACCCGGAGGTGTACTCCGGCTTCGCGTTCGGGATGGGGCTGGAGCGAACCCTGCAGTTCCGCAACCACATTCCGGACATGCGCGACATGGTCGAGGGTGACGTCCGGTTCTCGCTGCCGTTCGGGGTGGGGCTCTGATGCGCGTTCCGTACAGCTGGCTGCGTGAGGTCGTCGCGGCCGGCGCGCCGGGCTGGGACGTCTCCGCCGACGAACTGGAGCAGACCCTGATCCGGATCGGCCACGAGGTCGAGGAGGTGATCACCCTCGGACCGGTCAGCGGGCCGCTGATCATCGGGCGGGTGATCGAGATCGAGGACCTCACCGAGTTCAAGAAGCCGATCCGGGCCTGCCGGGTCGACGTCGGCGAAGACGATTCGCGGGAGATCGTCTGCGGCGCTACCAATTTCGCTGACGGAGACCTGGTCGTGGTGGCGCTGCCCGGTGCCACGCTGCCCGGCGACTTCACCATCGCCACCCGCAAGACCTACGGCCGCACCTCGGACGGGATGATCTGCTCGGCCGCCGAGCTGCGGCTGGCGACCGACCACTCCGGCATCCTGGTGCTGCCGCCGGGCACCGCCGAGCCGGGCGCCGACGCCGCCGCGGTGCTCGGCCTCGACGACACGGTGTTCGTGCTGGCCATCACCCCGGACCGCGGCTACTGCCTGTCGGTGCGCGGGCTGGCCCGCGAGATCGCCTGCGCCTACGACTTGGACTTCGTGGACCCCGCGGCGGTGCCGGCGCTCCCCGCCGACGGTGACGCCTGGCCGCTGACCGTGCAGCCCGACACCGGGGTGCGCCGGTTCGCGCTGCGGCCGGTCACCGGCATCGACCCGGCCGCGGTGTCGCCGTGGTGGCTGCAGCGGCGGCTGCTGCTCTGCGGCATCCGGGCGATCTCGCCGGCGGTGGACGCCACCAACTACGTGATGCTCGAACTCGGCCACCCGATGCACGCCCACGACCGCAACCGGATCACCGGCGGGTTCGGCGTGCGGTTCGCCCGGCCGGACGAGACCGTGACCACCCTCGACGACGTGCAGCGCCGGCTGGACCCGGCCGACGTGTTGATCGTCGACGACGTCGCCACCGCGGCGATCGGCGGCGTGATGGGATCGGGCAGCACCGAGATGCGCGACGACTCCGTCGACGTGCTGCTGGAGGCCGCGGTCTGGGATCCGGCCGCGGTATCCCGCACCGCCCGCCGGCTGCGGCTGGTCAGCGAGGCCGCCCGCCGCTACGAACGCACGGTCGACCCGGCGATCTCGGTGGCCGCGCTGGACCGGTGCGCCACGCTGCTGGCGGAGATCGCCGGGGGAGCCGCCGAGCCCACGCTCACCGACTGGCGCGGCGACCCGCCGGTGGACGACATCGCGCCGCCGGCCGTCCGGGTCGCCGCCGACCTGCCGGACCCCATCGCGGGGGTGCGCAACCTGGGCGGCACCACCGCCCCGCGGCTGACCCAGATCGGCGCGGAGGTGTGCCGCGGCGGCGACACCCTGACCGTCACCCCGCCGAGCTGGCGGCCCGACCTGCGGCAGCCCGCCGACCTGGTCGAGGAGGTGCTGCGGCTGGAGGGCATGGCGACCATCCCGTCGGTGCTGCCGGCGGCACCGGCCGGTCGGGGACTCACCGCCGGGCAGCGTCGCCGCCGGGCCGTCGGCCGGTCGCTGGCGCTGGCCGGCTACGTCGAAGTGCTCAGCACCCCGTTCCTGCCGGCCGGGGTCTTCGACGCCTGGGGCCTGGCCGCCGACGACCCGCGTCGCGGCACCACCGCGGTGCTCAACCCGCTGGAGTCCGACCGGCCGCAGCTGGCCACCACCCTGTTGCCCGCGTTACTGGAGGCACTGGGGCGCAACGTGTCCCGGGGGATGGTCGATGTCGCGTTGTTCACCGTCGCGCAGGTGGTGCAGCCCGGCGTCCAGTCGGGGGCGCCGGACGCGCTGCCGGTGGACCGCCGGCCCACCGACGCCGAGATCGCCCGGGTCGACGCGGTGCTGCCGCGCCAGCCGCTGCACGTCGCCGCGGTGCTGACCGGACTGGCCGAGCCGCGCGGACCGTGGGGTGCCGGCCGCCCGGTGGAGGCGACCGACGCGTTCGAGGCGGTGCGCACCGTCGGCCGGGCGTGCGGGGTGCCGGTGTCGCTGCGCGCCGCGGACCAGCTGCCGTGGCACCCCGGCCGCTGCGCCGAGGTGCGGGTGGGGGAGGTGGTGGTCGGCCACGCCGGCCAGCTGCACCCGGCGGTGATCGAACGGTCCGGGCTGCCGAAGGGCAGCTGCGCCGTCGAGCTGGACCTCGACGCGATCCCGATCACCGAAACCCTGCCGGCGCCGCGGGTGTCGCCGTACCCGGCGGTCTTCCAGGACGTCGCGCTGGTGGTGGACGCGCAGGTGACCGCGCAGGCGGTGGCCGACGCGATCCGCGACGGGGCCGGCGAGCTGCTGGAGGACGTCGCGCTGTTCGACGTCTACACCGGCCCGCAGGTCGGCGAGAGACACAAGTCGCTGGCGTTCGCGCTGCGGTTCCGGGCCGCCGACCGCACCCTCACCGAGGACGAGGCCAGTGCCGCCCGGGACGGGGCGGTGCGCTGCGCGGCCGAGCGGGTGGGTGCGGTGCTGCGGGGCTAGCGGACTCCGACCGTGACTGCCCCTCGCTGGTCAGCGCGGCCAAGGCGCGTTCCACCTCGGCATCAGTACGGATCGTAAGCGTTCGCATGGTCGAAATTGTCGTCGGTTTTGCACGCGATCGGCGGACATATCCGTTCGGGAGCGGGGGCGCATAACGCAGAATGAATTTGCGTCGATATGCATAGCCATGCAGAATGGCGGCGTGTCTGCGACGGTGAGGGTGGCGGTGGCCGGTGCCAGCGGGTACGCCGGCGGCGAGATCCTCCGGCTGCTGCTCGGGCACCCGGCGTACGCCGACGGCCGGCTGACCATCGGCGCGCTCACCGCGGCGGCCAACGCGGGCAGCACCATCGGTGAGCAGCACCCGCACCTGGTGCCGCTGGCCGAGCGGGTGCTCGAGCCGACCGGGCCCGACGTGCTGACCGGCCACGACGTGGTGTTCCTGGCGCTTCCGCACGGGCACTCGGCGGCGCTGGCCGGCCAACTCGGCGCCGAGACGCTGGTGATCGACTGCGGCGCGGACTTCCGGCTCGACGATGCCGCCGACTGGGAGCGGTTCTACGGCTCGGCGCACGCCGGCAGCTGGCCGTACGGGCTGGCGGAGCTGCCGGGCGCCCGGGAGCGGCTGCGCACCGCCCGCCGGATCGCGGTGCCGGGCTGCTATCCGACGGCGGCGCTGCTGGCGATGCTGCCCGCGGTCGCCGAGGACCTCGTCGAACCGGCGATCACCGTGGTCGCGGTCAGCGGCACCTCCGGCGCCGGCCGGGCCGCCAAGACCGACCTGCTCGGCTCCGAGATCATCGGTTCGGCGCGGGCCTACAACATCGGCGGTGTGCATCGGCACACCCCGGAGATCGCCCAGGGCCTGCGTGCGGTCACCCACAAAGACGTCACCGTCTCGTTCATCCCGGTGTTGATGCCGGCCTCCCGCGGCATCCTGGCCACCTGCACCGCGCGCACCGAGGCCCCGTTGTCGCAGCTGCGGGCCGCCTACGAAAAGGCATACCACGCCGAGCCGTTCGTGCACCTGCTGCCGGATGGCCGGCTGCCGCGGACGGGCTCGGTGATCGGCAGCAACGCCGCCCACCTGGCGGTCGCGGTGGACGCCGACGCCGCGACGTTCATCGCGGTGGCCGCGATCGACAACCTGGTGAAAGGCACCGGCGGTGCCGCGGTGCAGGCGATGAACCTGGCGCTGGGCTGGCCGGAGACCGAAGGGCTGTCGAGCGTGGGGGTGGCACCGTGAGCGACATGAGGCTGCTGCGGGCACAGGGGGTCACCGCGCCGGAGGGATTCCGGGCGGCCGGCATCGCCGCCGGCATCAAGAAATCGGGGGCGCTGGATCTGGCGCTGGTGTTCAACGAGGGGCCGGACTACGCCGCCGCCGGGGTGTTCACCCGCAACCAGGTCAAGGCCGCCCCGGTGCTCTGGACCCAACAGGTGCTGACCACCGGACGGCTGCGCGCCGTGGTGCTGAACTCCGGTGGCGCCAACGCCTGCACCGGGCCGGGCGGCTTCCAGGACGCGCACGCCACCGCCGAAGCGGTCGCCGCCGCGCTGAGCGGCTGGGGCACCGAGACCGGCGCCATCGAGGTCGCGGTCTGCTCCACCGGCCTGATCGGCGACCGGCTGCCGATGGACGCCGTGCTGCCCGGCGTCGAGGAGCTGGTGCACGAGATGGCCGGCGGGATGGTCGGCGGCGACGAGGCCGCCCGGGCGATCATGACCACCGACACCGTGCCGAAACAGGTTGCGCTGCACCTCCCGGACAACTGGACGCTGGGCGGGATGACGAAAGGCGCCGGCATGATCGCCCCGTCGCTGGCCACCATGCTGTGTGTGCTCACCACCGACGCGAAGGTCGATGCCGCCGCGCTGGACGGCGCGTTGCGCCGGGCCGCCGCGCTCACCTTCGACCGGCTCGACATCGACGGCAGCTGCTCCACCAACGACACGCTGCTGCTGTTGTCGTCCGGCGCCAGCGAGATCACGCCCGGCCAGGCCGATCTGGACGCCGCGGTGCTGGCC
>NZ_JBYCLB010000503.1:0-4731 GCF_057473705.1 Mycobacterium sp. TH-M15
GGGCGCCAGTACCCGCTCGCCGCTTGCCGGTCGATCTCACCACACACCAATTGTCCTACACCGCAACGTAAATCCTGCGGAGCGACTCACCCTATTACCGAAACCTCTTTAATTTAATACCTGTGCTGCGGTCCGTGCCCGTGGTCATACAACCGGCGCAGCAGCAAGTCGCGTACCCGGCCGTTGTCGATCACCTTGAGGCCGGCGTTGGCGATCGCCGGGATGCCGGCCAGCTTGTGGAAGTAGCGGCCGCGCTTGTACTCCCGGCCCCAGGCGGCTTCCATCCGCTGGGCGTAGTTGGTGAAATCGTCGGGCCCGCCGTTGGTCAGGGCGGCGATCGCGCACTCGCCGGCGGCCAGCCCGGACTCCAGCGCCTTGGAGATGCCCGCACCCGACGCCGGCTTGCCCGCGCCCAGCGAGTCACCGGCAAAGAGCACCCCAGGCCGCCACGGCGGCCACGCGGTGAAACCCATCGGCAGCCGCCAGGCCCGCACCGTCTTGGACTTCTTCAGCTCGGTGATCGGCGGCAGCTCCCACTCGCGCGGCAGGGTAGCCAGAAACTCGCCCAGGAACGCGGTGGCGTTGATCGCCTGCCAGTTCTGATAGCTGTTGACGTAGCCGAGCCCGATGTTGACCCGGCCGCCGCCCATCGGGAAGACCCAGCCGTAGCCGGGCAGCTGGTCGCCCTGGAACGCCAGCTTCAGGTAGATGTCCAGTGAGTCGGAGTCGGGCCGGTTCGCCGACATCTCGGCGCGGATCGCGATCGCCGAGTAGCCGTGGTAGGCCGAGTCCAGGTTGAGTGCCCGCTTTATCGGCGAGTAGGCGCCGTCGGCGGCGATCACCGCATCGGCGGGCACGGTGTCGCCGTTCTTGAGCAGCACCCCGGTCACCCGGCCGGTGTCGTCGCAGACCGGCCCGGTAACCTCGGCGGACTGGCGCACCTGCGCACCGGCCGCCTCCGCGTGCTTGAGCAGCAGCGTGTCCAGCTCGGTACGGCTGACGGTGTGCCCGTGGTCGGGCATCCCCGGCCGGCGCGGGAACGACAGCTCCCACTCGCTCGGGCTGTACACCCGCACCCGGTTCACCCGGTGGAACTTGGCGACCTGTTCGGCCAGGCCCATCTTCTGCAGATAGCTCACCGCGCGGGCGGTGAGCCCGTCGCCGCACGGCTTGTCCCGGGGGAACTGCGCCTTGTCCAGCACGATCACCCGCGCACCGGCCTGCACCGCCTGCCAGGCGGCTGCCGATCCGGCCGGGCCGCCACCGACGATCGCCAGGTCGAATCGCTGCGCCACTACATCTCGTCTCGGTGTCGGGACATTAACCGGAACGCCATGCTAGCCGACCTGCCGAACGGTCCTCGCAGGTCGGGACCGGCTTGGCGAGTATGGTTCATAGCGTGCGCAGCGGAACCGGAGCCAAAACCGGCCACAGAACCGGTGCCAGTGCCGGGCGGAAGGTCGACGCCCGCAGCGAACGCTGGCGTGAACACCGCAAGAAGGTGCGCGGCGAGATCGTCGAGGCGGCATTTCGGGCCATCGACCGGCTCGGCCCGGATCTGAGCGTGCGGGAGATTGCCGAGGAGGCCGGCACCGCCAAGCCGAAGATCTACCGCCACTTCGCCGACAAGTCGGATCTGTTTCACGCGGTCGGCGAACGGCTGCGTGACAAGCTGTGGGCCGCGATCTTCCCGTCGGTCGACTTCGGCACCGACTCGGTCCGCGACGTGATCGCCCGCAGCGTGCAGGAGTACGTCGCCCTGGTCCACGAGCACCCGAACGTGGTCCGGTTCTTCGTCCAGGGGCACGCCCCCGAGGAGTCCGAGCGGCGGGTGCGGTCGCTGGACGAGGGCCGGGAGATCACCCTGGCGATGGCCGAGCTGTTCAACAACGAGCTGCGTGACATGGAGCTGGACCGGTCGGCCTTCGAGCTCGCCGCCTACGCCGCCTTCGGTTCGGCCGCCTCAGCCACCGACTGGTGGCTCGGCCCCGACCCGGACAGCGCACGGCGGATGCCCGACGAGAAGTTCGTTGCGCACCTGACGACGATCATGATGGGCGTGATATCCGGCACCGGAGAGCTGCTGGGCATCACCATCAGCCCGGATCGGCCGCTGCACGAAGCGGTCCCGGGCCAGCGGCCGGTCGCCTGAGTCCGCACCAGAGTCCGCGTCGACCCGTGTCGCATCCACCGCGACCGCACCCCGCCGGACGAACAACGTCAGCGCCGCACCGATCGCGGCGGCCACCGCGGCGACGACCATCGCGGCCTGCTGGCCGGTCATGAAGCTGTCGTAGCTGGCCCGGGTGACCGGGCCGACCAGCGGAGCGGGCAGCTCCGGCGGGATCGGCGCCAGTCCCTGGGCCACCAGCTCCTTGGCGGAGGCCAGCTTCTCGGCGACCGGCTCCGGGACACCGGCCGTGACCAGGTTGTCGACCAGCACCGAGCCCACCCGGCTGGACATCACCGAGCCCAGGATGGTGGTGCCGAGCACCCCGCCCAGCTGCACACCGGTGCTCTGCAGCCCACCGGCCACTCCGGCGTCGTCCACGTCGGCGTTGCCGATGATCGCATCCGAACTGGCGGTGAGCACCAGCCCGATCCCGGCGCCGAGCAGCGTGAACGCCGGCCACAGCGCCGGGTAGCCGGAGTCGGTCCGCAGGAAGGCCAGCGAGCAGAGCCCACCGGCCACCGCGGCCAGCCCGACCGCCATCGCCGGGCGCGGACCGAACTTCTCGGTGAGCACCCCGGAGAGCGGCGCGGTCACCATCAGCGCCAGACTCAGTGGCAGGGTGCGCACCCCGGCCTGCACCGGGGAGAAGCCCTGCACGTTCTGCAGGTACAGCGAGATGAAGAACACCGCGCCGAACAGCGCGAAGAAGTCGACGACCACCACCACGGTGCCGATCGACAGCGACCGGTTGGCGAACAGCCGCATCGGCAGCAGTGGCGCGGCGCTGCGCAGCTCGATCAGCACGAACCCGGCGACCGCGGCCAGGCCGACGCTGATCACGATGATGGTGCCGTCGGCCAGCCAGCCCCAGGTCTGGCCTTTGACCAGCCCGAAGACGATCAGGAACAGCCCGCCGGAGAGGGTGACGATGCCGGGGATGTCCAGGTGGTGCTCGCCGGCGCTGCGGCTCTCCACGATCGTCAGCGCCCCGATCAGCACGGCGGCCACCGCGATCGGCGCGTTGATGTAGAAGACCGACTCCCAGCTGACGTGCTCGACCAGCAGCCCGCCGACGATCGGACCG
Source organism: Mycobacterium sp. TH-M15 (assembly GCF_057473705.1). Lineage (NCBI taxonomy): Bacteria > Bacillati > Actinomycetota > Actinomycetes > Mycobacteriales > Mycobacteriaceae > Mycobacterium > Mycobacterium sp. TH-M15. The sequence continues at coordinate 3,258 of NZ_JBYCLB010000503.1, forward strand.
GCGGCCACCGACACCCCGGAGGCGCCGCCCCAGATCCCGACCGCGGTGTTCAGCTTCTCCGGCGGGAAGCTGGCCCGGATGATCGCCAGCGTGCTCGGCATCAGCAGCGCACCGAACACCCCCTGCAAGGTGCGCAGCCCGATGACGCCGGCGACGGTGCCGGCCAGCCCGATGCCCACCGAGGCGGCCGCAAAGCCGACCACGCCGACGAAGAACACCATGCGCCGGCCGAACCGGTCGCCGAGCTTGCCGCCGAAGATCAGCAGCGAGGCCAGCGCCAGCATGTAGGCGTCGGTGATCCACTGCAGGTCCGACAGCGAAGCGTGCAGATCGGCGGCGATCCGCGGGTTGGCGATCGCCACCACCGAGGCGTCCAGCCCGACCATGACGACACCGAGTGAGACCGCCACCAGCGTCCACCACGGGTTGCCGCGCAGCCGGGATGCGGGTTGGGGAGCCCGGTGTCGGCCGGGTGCGTGGCTGTGGGCGGGGGCGGCGTGCCGGCCGGACGAGCGCCGGCCGGTGGCCGGTCGGGGGATCGCCCCGGTGGTGCGCAGCGGAGTCAGGACCGCAGTCATGCCATAGCTCCATTCAAATATGCGGAGAACCTCTATCACTTAAATCGAACGATAGCGATAAGTGGAGGCATCGTTCCAGTTGTACGGCTATGCTCGCGCTGTGATCTCCCGCGCAGCCCGACCGAGCGAGGGAGGCAGGCCACTGCGCGCCGACGCGCAGCTCAACCGGGACCGTATTCTCGCGGCGGCTGGCGAGCTCTTCGCCGAGCGGGGGCTGTCGGTGCCGGTGGAGGAGATCGCCGGCCGGGCCGGGGTGGGGGTGGCCACCGTCTACCGGCGGTTTCCCACCCGGGCCGACCTGGCGAGCGCCGTCTTCGAGCGCAGCATCGCCGGCTACCTGCGGACGGTGGACCGGGCACTGGCCAACCCGGTGGCCGGGGACGGGTTCCGCGCGCTGATCTTCGAGGTGTGCGAGCTGCAGGCCGACGACGCCGGGCTGCGCGACCTGCTGACCACCCGGTTTCCCGCCAGCACCGACATCGGCCGGCGCACCGACGAGGCGGTGGAGAAGGTCCGGCAGCTGGTCGGCCGGGCCCAGCGGGAGGGTGCGCTGCGGCCGGACGTGACGGCCGGCGACGTGGTGGTGCTGCTGCTGGCCAACGCCGGGGTGCTGCGGGCGACCGGCGGGGCGGCGCCCGGTGCCTGGCGGCGGTTCGCCGCGCTGATGGTCGATGCCTTGCGGCCCGGCGGCGGTGCGCTGCCCCCGGCGCCGGAAGAACAGCAGCTGCGCCGGTCGATCGCGCTGCTGACCGGCCAGCGTTGAGTGGTTGTCGACGACCAACGACCGCCCTGGTCAGCGAGGCTGAAAAAGCTATCCATCCCCTGATCGGCCGGGCGGAGCCGGCGGATCCGACCAAGCGCGCGCTCAGGAGGGTGTTTCGCGGGCGGTTTCCGTG
>NZ_JBYCLB010000504.1:0-2355 GCF_057473705.1 Mycobacterium sp. TH-M15
CAACTCGCTGGAGTGGGCGACCAGCTGCCCGCCGCCGCGGCACAACTTCACCGAGCTGCCCCGGATCCGTTCCGAGCGGCCGGCTTTCGAGCTGCACCACCCGCACATGGTGCAGCGATGCCGTGCCGAGATGAACATGAGGCACAAGAAAGCCGCCGCCGGGTGAGGTGAGCGGGCAGACGGACGTGGCCGTCGCCTACCCGAGCCCGGACCGGCTGCCCCGTCAGGTCATCGCGCCGCCGGTGCGCGGCTGATCGGCGCGCGACCGCACCGAGCCGGCCAGCTCGCTGCAGCGCTGCACCAGCGTGTTGAGTTCGGGCGCATCCGCTCCGGTGAGCGCCCGGTGCATCGCCCAGGCGATCCGGGCGGCCTGCCGTTTCGCCCGCTCGGCCAGCGGCCCGTCGTACATGTCGTCGACGGTGTCGTACCAGGTGGTCAGCCAGCGGATGAAATGCCCGGACGACAACTCGGTGCGCGCGTGCACCGGTCGGTGCACGTCCTGCACCCGGCCGTGGTAACGGCGGGTGTGGAACAACATCGTCTCCCAGAAGTCCGTCATCACCGGGATGTGCGCGTCCAGCCCGGTGACTTCGCGCACCCCGGCGAAGGGCCCGGCCAGGACGGCGTCGACCAGCACCTGCCCGTAGAAGCGCCGCAGCAGCGCCTGCACGTCGGCCCGGTCGGCGAGATCCCGGCCTGCGGCGAGCCCCGGCACGGCCAGCTCAGTCATCAACGATCACCCGGGCGACACACAGCTCGGGCTCGACGAACGGCTCCAGCTCGGCGCGCAGGTGCTGCCCTTGGCCGCTCTCGTCGTCGGCGCCGGGGTCGAGCAGCCCGCGCAGCAAACCCAGGTGCATGCTGCAACTCACCTCTGGGTGGCACTGGGCCAGGTCGCGGACCGGGCAGCCGTAGAGCCGCATGCTGCGCTCCCGGTCGCCGGCGACGACCGCGTCCAGCTCAGGGTCGAACCCCATCCGGTTGAAGACCTGGGTGATCGTCTGGGTCAACCCGTCGATGCCGCTGCTTGCCGGCCTGGACGGGCGCTCCGGGCCGACGGGTCGCTCGGCGAGGATCCGCTCGGCCCATTTGCGGCCGGCCCGCTCGGCGCGGGGCCGGCGTTCGGCGTCGGTCTCACCGAGCTCCATCGCCAGCACTTCGGCCAGGACCCGATAGTCCAGCCGCTCGCGGACCGCGGCGTAACCGGTGCGCGGACGCCCGACGCCGCCGCGCTTGATCCGGGTGCGGGCAACGGTGCCGTCCGCGCAGAGCGCGTCCAGGTGGAAACGCACCGTGGTGACGTGCAGGTCCATCAGGGCGGCGAGCTCGGTGGCGTCGACCGCCCCGTCGTGTTCGCGGACCAGCCGCAGCACCCGTTCCCGCTGCTGGTTGCGGGGTAACCGCTGGATGCGGCCCGGGTGACGCCGCTGCGTCGGTTGCTCGTGCATAGCTTCCGCCTTCCGGCCCCCCATTTAACGGACGTCGACAATTGATATTAACAGCAACCGGTCGTAACAGGTATCTGGGCGGTCGTCCCCCCGGCGCAGGTGTGGGTACCCTCATTGACGTGCTGCTGACGTCGCTGAACCCGGATTTTGCGGGTTGCGGTGACGTCGCCGATGCGATCCGGATCGGCGGCGCGACCCTGAGCCGTGGTGAGCTGGCCGGTGCCGCCGGTTCGGTGATCGCCGAGGCCGCCGGGGTGCAGCGGGTGGCGGTGCTGGCCGCTCCGACCGCGGCCACCGTTCTCGCGGTGACCGGTTGCCTGACCGCCGGGGTGGTGGTGGTGCCGGTGCCCGCCGACATCGGGGTGGCCGAGCGACGGCACATCCTGGCCGATTCGGCGGCGCAGGCATGGCTGGGCGAGCGGCCAGACGACCCGGACGGCCTGCCGCACATCCCGGTCCGGTGGGGGGCGGGCTCGGGCTCCGCGCCCGCCGAGCCGGCCGGTTCATGCGACACCGCGCTGATCATCTACACCTCCGGAACCACCGGGCCGCCCAAGGGTGTCCAGCTGAGCCGGCGGGCGCTGGCGGCAGATCTGGATGCGCTGGCCGACGCATGGCAGTGGACCGCCGACGACGTGCTGGTGCACGGGCTGCCGCTGTACCACGTGCACGGGCTGGTACTGGGCGTGCTCGGGTCGCTGCGGGTGGGAAACCGGTTGGTGCACACCGGCAAGCCGACCCCGGCCGGCTACGCGCAGGCCGGCGGGTCGCTGTACTTCGGGGTGCCCACCGTGTGGTCCCGGGTGGTCGCCGATCCCTCGGCCGCCGCCGCGCTCAGGGCCGCCCGGCTGTTGGTCTCCGGCAGTGCCGCGCTGCCGGTGCCGGTCTTCGCCCGGCTGGCCGAGCT
>NZ_JBYCLB010000505.1:0-5249 GCF_057473705.1 Mycobacterium sp. TH-M15
GGTGACAATCATCGGGTTCTTGCCGCCGAGCTCGGCGGAGAACCCGATCAGCCGCCGGCCGCACTGCTCGGCCAGCGAACGGCCGGTGGCGGTCGACCCGGTGAACATCAGGAAGTCGCAGTGTTCCACGATCGCCGTGCCGACCACCGAGCCGGGACCGGGCACCACCGCGAACACCTCACGCGGCAACCCGGCCTGGTAGAGCAGCTCGGCGTTGGCCAGCGTGCAGTACGGGGTCTGACTGTCCGGTTTGATCACCACCGCATTGCCGGCCAGCAGCGCCGGGATCGCATCCGAGATCGACAGCGTCATCGGGTAGTTCCACGGCGAGATCACCCCCACCACCCCCTTGGGGTGGTGGTTCACCACGGTCTTGACGATGCCGGGCAGCAGGCCCTGAACCCGCTTGCGGCCGAGCAGCTTGGCGGCCTCCCGCGCGTAGTAGCGGGCGTTGAGCAGGATGTCGGCGATCTCCTCCTGGGCCGCCGACCGCGCCTTGCCAGTCTCGGCCTGCGCGACGTCCATCAGCGAGTCCCGGTTGCGCACCACCAGGTGCCGGTAGCGTTCGATGATCGCGCACCGCTGTTTGACCGACCGGGCAGCCCACTCCCGCTGTGCGGCACGGGCTTTGTCGAACGCCGCGGCCACATCGGCGGCGGTACCGATCGGAATCGTGGTCAGCTCCTTGCCGGTGAAGACCTCGTCGATCGTCTTGGAATGCCGTGCGCCGATGTCGTCGATGGCGACCAATCCACGCAGACGGTCGAAGTCCGCAGCGGCTGGAGCGGGCATGACTTCCTCCTACTGGCGGGTAACAATCGGCTGGTCGCCAACCTACCCCGGACAACTGCCATCCGGTAGCTCGGATCTGTGCGCGGTGAGCCACCGCGCCATCCGATCGAGCGCGGCCACGCCGCCGGCGAAGGTGCCGTCCCGCGGTTCGGCGGCCAGCGCCACCCCGACCGCCCTGCCGTTCGCGGTGGGCACGATCCCGAATTGGCGTACCAGATAGCCGCCGGATTTGCCGGGCCCCCAGCCGCCCTTGGCGGCGGCGCCGTCGGCGGCGAGGCCCCAGCGTTGACCGTCGATCAGCCGGTGCATCAGGCCGACGACACCGCCGGTGCTCGGCATGCAGGGCAGCCGGGCGGCGAACTGCGCTTGTCTGCCCAGCGGCCACTGGGTCTGGCCGAACGCGGTGTATCCCGGTCGAAGGCGGCGCGATTCGACGATCGTGCTTTCGTCGCCGCCTTCCCGCAGGATCTGCTGCACCTGGCGGGCGGCGCGGTCCGGCGGGCCGAGCCGCGACCACAGCTGCTCGGCGGCGGCATTGTCGGATTCGGTGATGGCCTTGACCGCCAGGTGCTCCGAATCCGGTGGCTCGACCCGCAGCGCCGCAATCGCCAGCGGCACTTTGATCGTCGACCAGGCCACCCCGGTCGACCAGACCCCGAAGGTGGTCACCGAGTCTCCGCCGACCGGGACGATCGCGACGCCGACGCTGGCCGGAATGGCCGCTCCCAACTCGCCGAAGCTGGCGGCCAGGTGATCCACCGCCCCGGCGATGCTCGGCGGTGACCCGGCGACCGGCTCGGTGGGCGCCGTCGTGCAGCCGCCGACGGACAACAGTGCGGCGCTGGTGATCACCGCCAACCAGAGTCCGGGCCGGTCAGTAGGCATAGACGATCGCGTCGTTGCCGCCGGTGCAGGTGGTCAACGGGCCGTTGGCGACGCACGTCATCGGATACCACTTGCCGGTGACCGAGCTGTAGGCCCGCACCACCTCGGGTGTCGAACCGACCGGCGGACTGCTGCCGAGCACGTCGCGGACCGCCTCAGCGAACTCGCAGGAGGTCACCGATGTCCCGGCCGCCGACGTGGCGTAGGCGCCGGTCCTGCCGAACCGGGGCGGACACACCCGCGCGCCCGGTGGCAACACCACCGGCTGCGCCGCCGGGGCCGAGGAGAGGGCGGTCGAGGGCGATTCGGCGCGGTGGCGGTTGCGCTGGACGAACAAGATGCCGGCGCCCACGCCGGACCCGGTGATCACGATCGCCGCGACCGCGGCGAGCACCGGCAGCAGCATGCCGCGGCGTGGGACCGCCGGCGTGGTCGGTGGGCCGCCGGCCGGTACCGGCGCCGGCCGACGTGGTGAGGTGACCGGGGCGGTTCGGGTCCCGAGTGCGGTGGGAGCGGAACTGGCCGACCAGGCGTCGACGATCGCATCGTCCAGAACGGGGTAGGCCGGTGCCGAGCCCAGCGCACGCTGGGCCGCCGCAGCGAAGGCCGCCGCGCTGGGATACCGGTCGGTGGGCTCCTTGGCCATGCCGCGGCCGATCACGGCGTCGAACGCCACCGACACCGCGCGATTGGTCGCGCTCGGTGGCGGGGGAGGTGTCGAGATGTGCGCGGCGATCAGCTGCGGCACGTTCGTCGACAGGTACGGCACCGATCCGACCAGCATCTCGTAGAGGACGCAGGCGAGTGAGTAGACGTCTGCGGCCGGGGTGACCGGGTGATCGCCGAAGCGTTCCGGTGCCATGTAGGCGAACGAGCCGACCGCCGTCCCGGCCGTGGTCAGCCGGGTGTCACCGACCGCCTCGGCGATACCGAAGTCGACCAGGTAGGCGAAGTCCGCCGGGGTGACGATGATGTTGCCCGGCTTGACGTCGCGGTGGACCAGGCCGGTGCCGTGCGCCGCGTCCAGCGCGGCCGCCACCTGGCCGATGATCGCCACCGCCCGGGCCGGGACCAGCGGACCGTCCTTGAGCGCCGTGCCCAGGTCGACGCCGTTGACCCGGCGCATGTCGATGTAGAGGGTGCCGTCGACGTCGCCCCAGTCGTGGATCGGGACGATGTGCGGCTCTTGGAGCCCGGCCGCGGCGTGCGATTCCCGCCGGAACCGCTCCCGGAACGTCTCGTCGCTGAAGTGCTGGGCGGAGAGGATCTTCAGGGCGACGACGCGTTCCTTGACCGTGTCGTAGGCCTCGTACACCTCGCCCATGCCGCCGCGGCCCAGCAGCTCCCGGATCTGGTAGCGCCCGAAGGTCGAGCCGGCCCGCGTGGTTGATCCCGTCATATCCGTTCCTTTGTGACGGACCCGTTCCTATGTGACGGATGCAGTCTAGGCCGACGGGGGATGGCCGTCGCCGGTATCGGGTGGCGACCGGCATCGGGACGAGCAACGGACCTGGATTTGTCTGCAGGGGTTCCAGCGACGACGCATGGTGTGCATCGTCGGCGTCGACGGAGGCATACGGCGGGCCCGCATCGACGACAATCGCCGCTATCGTCCCACCTCGGCGGTCCCGCCGCCGCTATCGCCCGTAGCCCGCCCCGGCCCGAATCACCGTCCTAGAGGGTCGGCAGCAGCCCCAGCCCGATCAGGTCCGGACCCACGTCGTTGATCAGGGCGGTACCCAGATTGCTGAAGTCGCCGAGGTCGAAGTTGGTGAAGAAGCCCTGAACGTCGGCATCGAACACCTGACCCAGGCTGTCGAGTTGAGTCTCCACGGTCGTGATTTCGATGAAGGCGTTCAGCCAAGGACGTGCGGCGTCGACGAACAGCACATCACCCAGGCTCTCCGTCTGCGGCAGATTCTCCAGGCCGAGATCGTTGACCAGGCCACCCAGGCCGAGCTCGTGCAGGAAGCTCTCCAGATCTGCCACGTCCGGCCCGCCGCTCAGGATGTCGGATGCGGCGGTGAGTTGCGACGCGGTGTGTTCGATCGGCGCCGGGTCCGCAGATCGCCCGGCAAGGAGCGCCAGCAGTGCTGCGGCGGTGAATACCGCGGTTCCGCCGGCGATCGAGGCCTGGCGAGCGGTGTGGTGCACGATTCGGAAACCCCCTGGGTCACTGCGCCGCAGCCCGTCTGCGGAGCGCAGCGATACTACCGCAACAACGCTCAGACCGCGCATAGGGTTCTGCTATGTGGTGCACACATCACCGACGGTGCACACCGGTGCTGATCTGAGCTTTCGACGCGCGTCACCGCTCGACGGAGAACACCGGATCGGCGCAATCCACCCCTTCGGTCGACAAGCTGCGTTTGAGCACCTTGAACGTCGCGGTGCGCGGCAGTTCGTCGCTGATCCGGACCAGCGACGGCCACTGCTTCGGACCCAGGTCGGGCTGCTCGGCGAGGAAGACGCGAAACGCAACCGGATCGAACTCGGCGCCGGGCCGCAGCACCAGCGCGGCCATCACCCGGTCGCCGACCGCGGGATCGGGTACCGGGTACACCGCCGCCTCGGCGACGTCGGGCTGGCGCAGCAGCACCCGTTCGATCGGCGCGGTGCCCAGGTTCTCGCCGTCGACCCGCATCCAGTCGCCGAGCCGGCCGGCGAAGTAGAGGTAGCCGGCCTCGTCGCGGTAGGCCAGATCGCCGCTGTGGTAGATCCCGCCGGTCATCCGTTCGGCGTCGGCGCCGGGATCGTTGTAGTAGCCGCGGAAGTGACCGCGGCCGGCGGTGTTCACCAATTCGCCGACCACGCCGGGTGCACACTCCGCGCCGGTGTCGACGTCGACGATGGCGACGTCGTCCGGGACCGGGCCGAGCGCGGCGGCCGGCGTGTCGAGGGTTCGCACGATCGCGATGCCACCCTCGGTGGAGCCGAACGCATCCACCACGAAGACGTCGAACCGCTCGGCGAATCGGGCCACGTCACGCGGTGCGCCTTCGTTGCCGTACAGGAACCGCAGCGGGTTGTCGCCGTCATCCGGTTGCTCCGGGGTGGCCAGGATGTAAGACATCGGTTTGCCGACGTAGTTGGCGTAGGTGGCGCCGAATCGCCGCACGTCCGGCAGGAACTGGGATGCGGAGAATTTGCGCCGCAACGCGATCGACGCGCCCGCCGCCAGCGTCGGCGACCAGCCGGCCATCACGGCGTTGGAGTGGAACATCGGCATCGCCAGATAGCAGACGTCTTTCGGGCCGAGGCCGAAGCGCTCCGCGAGCATGGTGCCCGGGTACGCCACCTTGGCGTGGGTGCAGCGCACCGCCTTCGGGTCGCCGCTGGTTCCCGAGGTGAAGATCAGCATGAACAGGTCCTCGGGGCCGGCGGGCGTCATCGGTATGTCGGTATCCCGGTGTGTCGCAACGGCGTCGGACCACTCGATGGAGTCGATATCGAGATGTGCGATGTCTCCCAGGGCCGCGGTAGACGGTATGGGGGGCTGGGGCCTCGCTCACATGTGAACGTGGGTTGCGGACAGGAATCAGGTCCTGGCCGGTAGAGCCACAAGATGTGGG
>NZ_JBYCLB010000506.1:0-2032 GCF_057473705.1 Mycobacterium sp. TH-M15
TTCGAGCTGCTGCGCTCGCAGCTGGCCGCCCAGCAGCCGGCCGGCGCAGCGCTGACCGCCGGCTACCTGCGCGGCGCGCCGGGGGGTCCGTGCTACCTGGTCGTCAGCGTGCACGGCACCGCCGGTGACGCCGCCTCCCGCGACATCCTGCTCACCGACCTGTTCACCGCGTTCGGCCAGCGGCTGGCCGGCACCGAGATCGCGCTGCAGCCGGTCGCCACGTCCTGGCGGGAGTGGTCGCAGCGCTGCGCCGGGCTGGCCACCCACCCCGCGGTGCTGGAGAGCCGCGACTACTGGCTGGCGACCACGGCGACGGCGACGCTGCGCATCGCCGACCAGCAGGTGCGTGGAGCGCCCGGGGTCGACGACCTGGCCCGGGTGTCGTCGGCGCTGACCGTGGCCGAGACGACCGAGATCGACGACGCCCGGCGCCGGCTCAAGCGGCCGACCGAAGAGCTGCTGCTGGCCGCGCTGGGCCGCACCGTGGCGGCCACCGCCGGCGACGGCGCCATCGCGGTCGACCTGGCCGGGCCGGGCCGGTCGGTGCTCAAACCCGACGTCGACCTGGGCCGGACCGTCGGCTGGTTCGGCACCCTGTATCCGGTGGCGCTGACCTGCGCACGCGACCGCGACGACACTGCCCGGCAGCTGCTGGACGACGTCCGCGACACGGTGAAAGCCGTGCCGCACTACGGGATCGGGTACGGCCTGCTGCGCTACCTGTATGCGCCGACCGCCCGGCTGCTCGCCGCGGTGGCACCGGCCGACATCTTCTTCAGCTACCTCGGCGCGATCCCCGACCTGCCCACCGGGTCGGCCGACGACGCCCCGGTCCAGTTCGGTTCGGACCCGGCGACGTCGGTGCGCGAGGCGCTGCCCGGGCTGGGGCACCCGGTCGAGCTGCGGGTCTACCGGTCCGGTGGGGTGCTGAATCTGGACTGGTGGCACGACACCCGGCGGGTGCCGGCGACGCAGGCCGAATCGCTGGCCGCGCGGTTCGTGGCCACCCTGATGGAGCTGACCAGGCGGGCCCTCGGCGAGGACGAACCGGACGCGGCCGCCGGTGAGCTGGCGCTGGTCGACTTGTCGTCGGCCGATATCGGTGTAGGAGAAGTCAATGCGTAGCACCGACCATGCGGTGGTCGTCAACGGCCTCGGGAAGAGCTTCGGCTCGGTGAAGGCGCTGAAGGGCATCAGCTTCAAGGTGCGGTGCGGTGAGGTGCTCGGGCTGCTCGGCCCGAACGGGGCCGGCAAGACCACCACGGTCAGCATCCTGTCCACGCTGACCCGGCCGGACAGCGGCTACGCCGAGGTGGCCGGCTACGACGTGGAGTCCCAGCCGGCCGGGGTGCGCAAGTCGATCATGCTGACCGGCCAGCACGTGGCGCTGGACGACATGCTCACCGGCCGGGAGAACCTGATGATGTTCGGCCGGCTGCGCGGGCTGCGCAAACGTCAGGCCCGGACGCGGGCCACCGAGCTGCTGGACCAGTTCGACCTGATGAAGGCCGCCGACCGCGGTGTCAGCACCTACTCCGGCGGGATGCGCCGCCGGATCGACATCGCCTGCGGGCTGGTGGTCCGCCCGGAGGTGGTCTTCCTCGACGAACCGACAACCGGGCTGGATCCGCGCAGCCGGCAAGGGATTTGGGAGTTGGTCAGCGACTTCAAGCGGGCCGGGATCGCGACGCTGCTGACCACCCAGTACCTGGAGGAAGCCGACACGCTCAGCGACCGGATCATCGTGATCGACCATGGCCGGATCATCGCGGAGGGAACCGCCAACGAACTCAAGGAACGCACCGGCGGCACCTACTGCGAGGTGGTCCCGCGCCACCTGGACGATCTGCCGGCGGTGGTCGAGGTGCTGCGCTCGCTGGTGCCGGACCGAAACCAGGTCAGGCTGCCCGCGGACACCGATCGGGTCGCGATGCCGGCACCCGACGGGCCGCACACGCTGGCGGCGGTGCTGCACCGGCTCAACGCGGCCGACATCGACCTCGCCGACATCGCGCTGCGCCGTCCCTCGCTC
>NZ_JBYCLB010000507.1:0-4283 GCF_057473705.1 Mycobacterium sp. TH-M15
TCGACATCCTCGATCCGACCCCGAAGACGGTCGACGCGCTGATGCGGATCGACCTGCCGGCCAGCGTCGACGTCAACATCCAGTAGGAGCTCAGAGACCATGGCACGCAAAGGCATTTTGGGCACCAAGCTGGGTATGACACAGGTGTTCGACGAGAACAACAAGGTGGTACCGGTGACGGTGGTCAAGGCCGGCCCCAACGTGGTGACCCGGATCCGCACCCCGGAGCAGGACGGCTACAGCGCGGTGCAGCTGGCCTACGGCGAGATCAGCCCGCGCAAGGTCAACAAGCCGGTCACCGGTCAGTACGCCGCGGCGGGGGTCAACCCGCGCCGGCACCTGACCGAGCTGCGGCTGGACACCGCGGAAGCGGCAGCGGCATACCAGGTCGGCCAGGAGCTGACCGCCGAGATCTTCACCGACGGCAGCTATGTCGACGTGACCGGCACCTCGAAGGGGAAGGGTTTCGCCGGGACCATGAAGCGGCACGGCTTTGCCGGCCAGGGTGCCGCGCACGGCGCCCAGGCGGTGCACCGCCGGCCGGGCTCGATCGGTGGCTGCGCCACCCCGGGACGGGTGTTCAAAGGCACCCGGATGGCCGGCCGGATGGGCAACGACCGGGTGACCACCCAGAACCTGCTGGTGCACAAGGTGGATGCCGAGAACGGCGTCCTGCTGATCAAGGGTGCCATCCCCGGACGCAACGGAGGGCTGGTTCTGGTCCGCAGCGCGATCAAAAAGGGTGAGAAGTGATGGCCGGCATGAAGATCGACGTCAAGACCCCGGACGGCAAGAAGAGCGGCTCGGTCGAGTTGCCCGCTGAGCTGTTCGACGTGGCCGCCAACGTCGCGCTGATGCACCAGGTGGTGACAGCGCAGCTGGCGGCGGCCCGACAGGGCACCCACTCGACCAAGACCCGCGGTGACGTGCGCGGCGGTGGCCGTAAGCCCTACCGGCAGAAGGGGACCGGCCGGGCCCGCCAAGGTTCGACCCGCGCTCCGCAGTTCACCGGCGGCGGCGTCGTGCACGGCCCGAAGCCGCGGGACTACAGCCAGCGCACCCCGAAGAAGATGATCGCCGCGGCGTTGCGCGGCGCGCTGTCGGACCGGGCGCGCAACGGCCGGATCCACGCGGTCACCGAGTTGGTCGCCGGCCAGACGCCGTCGACCAAGAGCGCCAAGGAGTTCCTCGGCACGCTGACCGACCGCAAGCGGGTGCTGGTGGTCATCGGCCGCACCGACGAGACCGGCGCCAAGAGTGTGCGTAACCTGCCCGGGGTGCACATTCTGGCGCCCGACCAGCTCAACACCTACGACGTGCTGCGCGCCGACGACCTGGTGTTCTCCGTCGAGGCGCTGAACGTCTACATCGCCGGGAACACCGCACGCACCGACGATCAGGAGGTTTCGGCCTGATGGCGACCGTCACCGACCCGCGCGACATCATCCTCGCGCCGGTGATCTCCGAGAAGGCCTACGGGCTCATCGAGGAGAACACCTACACCTTCATCGTCCACCCCGACTCGAACAAGACGCAGATCAAGATCGCGATCGAGAAGATCTTCGGCGTCAAGGTCATCTCGGTGAACACCGCCAACCGGCAGGGCAAGCGCAAGCGCAGCAGGGCCGGGTACGGCAAGCGCAAGAGCACCAAGCGGGCCATCGTGACCCTGTCCGCCGACAGCAAGTCGATCGACCTGTTCGCGGCCCCGGCCTGACCACATCGGAGAGAGACTAAACAGACATGGGAATTCGCAAGTACAAGCCGACGACCCCCGGTCGTCGCGGTGCCAGTGTCTCCGATTTCGCCGAGATCACCCGCTCGCACCCGGAGAAGTCGCTGGTGCGGCCGCTGCACAGCAAGGGCGGGCGCAACGCGCACGGCCGGATCACCACCCGCCATCAGGGTGGCGGCCACAAGCGCGCCTACCGGGTGATCGACTTCCGTCGCCACGACAAGGACGGCGTCGACGCGAAGGTCGCGCACATCGAGTACGACCCGAACCGCACCGCCAACATCGCGCTGCTGCACTATCTCGACGGCGAGAAGCGCTACATCGTCGCGCCGCAGGGCCTGGGCCAGGGCGACGTGGTGGAGTCCGGCCCGAACGCCGACATCAAGGCGGGCAACAACCTGCCGCTGCGCAACATCCCGGCCGGCACGCTGGTGCACGCGGTCGAGCTGCGGCCGGGCGGCGGCGCCAAGCTGGCCCGCTCGGCCGGCGCCAGCATCCAGCTGTTGGGCAAGGAGGGCAGCTACGCCGCCCTGCGGATGCCCAGCGGGGAGATCCGCCGCGTCGACGTGCGCTGCCGCGCCACCGTCGGCGAGGTGGGCAACGCCGAGCAGGCCAACATCAACTGGGGCAAGGCCGGCCGGATGCGCTGGAAGGGCAAGCGGCCGTCGGTTCGCGGTGTGGTGATGAACCCGGTCGACCACCCGCACGGCGGCGGTGAGGGCAAGAGCTCCGGCGGCCGGCATCCGGTCAGCCCGTGGGGCAAGCCCGAGGGCCGCACCCGCAGACGCAACAAGCCGAGCGACAAGCTCATCGTCCGACGCCGGCGCACCGGCAAGAAGCGCTAGGAAGCGGGGAGACTCACGATGCCACGCAGCCTCAAGAAGGGTCCGTTCGTCGACGACCATCTGCTCAAGAAGGTCGACGTTCAGAACGAGAAGAACACCAAGCAGGTCATCAAGACCTGGTCGCGTCGGTCGACGATCATCCCGGACTTCATCGGCCACACGTTTGCGGTGCACGACGGCCGCAAGCACGTCCCGGTCTTCGTCACCGAGGCGATGGTCGGCCACAAGCTCGGTGAGTTCGCGCCGACCCGGACCTTCAAGGGCCACATCAAAGACGACCGGAAGAGCAAGCGGCGATGAGTGTTAGCACTGAGTACCCGTCGGCGGTCGCCAAGGCACGCTTCGTGCGGGTGTCGGCCAGCAAGGCGCGCCGGGTGATCGATCTGGTGCGCGGCAAGTCGGTCGCCGAGGCGCTGGACATCCTGCGCTGGGCGCCGCAGCAGGCCAGCCTGCCGGTCGCCAAGGTCATCGCCAGCGCGGCGGCCAACGCCGAGAACAACGACGGCCTGGACCCGGCCACCCTGGTGGTGGCCACCGTGCACGCCGACGAGGGCCCGACCGCCAAGCGGACCAAGCCGCGCGCTCAGGGGCGGGCCTTCCGGATTCGCCGGCGCACCAGCCACATCACGGTGGTGGTGGAGAGCCGCCCGGTCAACGGGTCGCGCGCCGGTCAGACGGCGTCGGCGAGTGCCGCGCGCGCCCGCCGCGCCCAGGCCAGCAAGGCCGCGGCGACCAAGGCTCCGGGCAAGGCGGCCAGCAGGGCTCCGGCCGTCGAGACCACGGCCGCCGGAGAGACCGAAGTGACCGACAAGCCGGCCGAGAAGGCACCGGCGAAGAAGGCTGCGGCCGAGAAGGCCAAGACGGCGCCCGCCAAGAAGGCGCCCGGCGCTTCCGACGCGAAGGGAGGCTCGGAGTAGTGGGCCAGAAGATCAACCCGCACGGGTTCCGGCTCGGCATCACCACCGACTGGAAGTCCCGCTGGTACGCCGACAAGCAGTACGCCGACTACGTCAAGGAGGACGTCGCGATCCGGCGGCTGCTCTCCACCGGCCTGGAGCGGGCCGGCATCGCCGACGTGGAGATCGAACGGACCCGGGACCGGGTGCGGGTGGACATCCACACCGCCCGCCCGGGCATCGTGATCGGCCGTCGCGGCACCGAAGCCGACCGGATCCGCGCCGACCTGGAGAAGCTCACCGGCAAGCAGGTGCAGCTGAACATCCTCGAGGTGAAGAACCCCGAGTCGCAGGCCCAGCTGGTGGCCCAAGGGGTCGCCGAGCAGCTCAGCAACCGGGTCGCGTTTCGCCGGGCGATGCGCAAGGCGATCCAGTCGGCGATGCGCCAGCCCAACGTCAAGGGCATCCGGGTGCAGTGCTCGGGGCGCCTCGGCGGCGCCGAGATGAGCCGGTCGGAGTTCTACCGGGAGGGTCGGGTCCCGCTGCACACGCTGCGCGGCGACGTCGACTACGGCCTGTACGAGGCCCGGACCACCTTCGGCCGGATCGGCGTGATGGTCTGGATCTACACGGGCGACATCGTCGGCGGCACGCGTGAGCTGGCGGTGTCCGCACCGTCCGGTGCGGACCGCCCGCGCCGTGAGCGCCCGTCCGGAACCCGGCCGCGCCGCAGCGGTGCGGCCGGGACCACCGCGACCAGCACCGACGCCGGTCGGGCCGCGCAGAGCGCCGGCGACGCGCCGGCGG
>NZ_JBYCLB010000508.1:0-3751 GCF_057473705.1 Mycobacterium sp. TH-M15
GACCAAGGTCCGGTTCGACATGGACGTGGACCCGTCGGTGCCGCTGCCGGGGTTCCTGCTCAAGCGCACCATGAAGGGCGGGATGGAGACCGCCACCGACGGACTGCGCAAGCAGGTGCTCAAGGTGAAGAAGGGACGCTGAACACGGCCCCGGAGCTAGGCTGTGTTTGATGGCTGTACGAGCATCGCAAGAGATCGTGATCGACGCGTCGCCGGAACAGATTCTGGAGCAGCTCGCCGACGTGGAGGCCCTGGTGTCGTGGTCGCCGGTGCACAAACGGATCGAGGTGCTCGACACCTACGCCGACGGGCGGCCGCATCACGTCCGGGCCACCATCAAGATCCTCGGGCTGGTCGACAAGGAGATCTTGGAGTACCACTGGGGCCCGGACTGGATGGTCTGGGATGCCCAGTCGACGTTCCAGCAGCGCGGCCAGCATGGCGAGTACACCCTGAAACGCGAGGGTCTGGACCGGACCCGGGTGCGCTTCGACATCACCGTCGAGCCGTCCGGGCCGATCCCCGCGTTCGTCGTGCGCCGAGCCAGCAAGCTGGTGCTGAAGACCGCCACCCAGCGGCTCCGGGGGCGGGTGATGGCGGCGATCAACCAGGGGCAGCAAGCCTGAGCGGCCGGTCCTGCAGCGCGCCCAGCCGGCGAATCCCTTCGTCGAGGGTGTCGTCGCCCTTGACGAAGGTGAACCGCACCAGGTGCTTCCATGCGTCGGCCTCGGTTGCGCAGAACGCCGACATCGGGATCGCGGCCACCCCCGCCTGGTGCGGCAGCGCGGCGCAGAACGCGTCGCTGTCGTCGTACCCCAGCGGCCGCGGGTCGGCACAGAGGAAGTAGGTGCCGCAGCTGTCGTGCACCTCGAAGCCGATCTCGGTGAGCCCGTCGGCCAGCCGGTCGCGGCGGAGCCGCAACGCCGCCCGCAGCCCGGCCACCCAGCCGTCCTCGGTGTCCAGGGCGTGCGCCACCGCGGGCTGGAACGGTGCGCCGCCGACGTAGCTCAGGTACTGTTTGGCGGCCCGCACCCCGGCGATCAGGTCGGCCGGACCGCACGCCCAGCCGATCTTCCAGCCGGTGCAGTTGAACATCTTGGCGGCGCTGGAGATGGTGATGGTGCGTTCGGCCATCCCGTCGAACCCGGCCAGCGGCAGGTGCCGGACGTTTCGCCGGCCGGCCGGATCCGAGTAGACCAGGTGCTCGTAGACCTCGTCGGTGATGACCAGCAGGTCGGCGGCGACCGCGATCTCGGCGATGGCCGCCAGTTCGGCCTGGGTCAGCACCGTCCCGGTCGGGTTGTGCGGTGAGTTGACGATCAGCGCCCGGGTCGCGGAGGTGACAGCGCGGCGCAAGTTCTCGATGTCCAGGGCGAAGCCGCGGCCGTCGGGCACCAGGGGCACGGCCACCCGGCGTGCCCCGGCCATCGCGATCACCGGCGAGTACGAGTCGTAGAACGGCTCGATCAGCAGCACCTCCGAGCCCGGCTCCACCAGCCCGATCACCGACGCGGCGATCGCCTCGGTGGCGCCGACCGTCACCAGCACCTCGGTCTGCGGGTCGTAGTCGATCCCGAAATGCCGGCTGCGCTGTCGGGCCACCGCCTCGCGCAGCGGGCGGATACCCATCCCGGGCGGGTACTGGTTGATCCCCTCGGCGATGGCGTCCTGGGCGGCCTTCAGCATCGCCGGCGGACCGTCCTCGTCGGGAAAGCCCTGCCCCAGGTTCACCGCGCCCACCTGCGCGGCGACCGCCGACATCTCGGCGAAGATCGTGGTCGCGTAGGGGGTGAGCCGGGAAACCGTCATACCCTCCAGAGCGTAGGGGTGCGGGGACGACGCCGCCCACCTCCCAACCAACAGGTTGGCCGGTTGCTGTTAGGGTGGGGCCATAAGGGTCTACTTCTCAGCAGACGAAATCGCTCAACCGAATTCGAAGAGGAACAGCCATGTCTGAAGAAGCCTTCATCTACGAGGCCATTCGCACCCCCCGCGGCAAGCAGCGCAACGGTTCACTGCACGAGGTCAAGCCGCTCAACCTGCTGGTCGGGCTGATGGACGAGCTGCGGTCGCGCTTCCCTGACCTGGATGTCAACCAGATCAGCGACGCCGTCATGGGCGTGGTGTCACCGGTCGGTGACCAGGGCGGCGACATCGCCCGCACCGCGGTGCTGGCGGCCGGGCTGCCGGAGACCACCGGCGGGGTGCAGCTCAACCGGTTCTGCGCGTCCGGTCTGGAGGCGATCAACACCGCCGCGGCCAAGGTGCGCGCCGGCTTCGACGACCTGATGCTGGCCGGCGGCGTGGAGTCGATGAGCCGGGTGCCGATGGGCTCCGACGGCGGCGCCTGGGCGTCCGACCCGGAGACCAACTACCAGCTGGGCTTCGTCCCGCAGGGGATCGGCGCCGACCTGATCGCCACCATCGAGGGCTTCTCCCGCGAGGACGTCGACTCCTACGCGCTGCGCTCCCAGGAGAAGGCGGCCGCGGCGTGGTCGGGCGGCTACTTCGCCAAGTCGGTGGTACCGGTCCGCGACCAGAATGGTCTGCTGATCCTCGACCACGACGAGCACCTGCGCCCGGACAGCACCCTGGAGGGGCTGGGCAAGCTGAAGCCGGCCTTCGAGGGCGTCGGCGACATGGGTGGCTTCGACGCGGTGGCGCTGCAGAAGTACCACTACGTGGAGAAGATCAACCACGTACACACCGGCGGCAACAGCTCCGGGATCGTCGACGGGGCCGCGCTGGTGCTGATCGGGTCGGAGCGGGCAGGCAAGGAGCAGGGGCTGACCCCGCGCGCCCGGGTGGTGGCCGCGGCCACCAGCGGCGCCGACCCGCTGATCATGCTCACCGGCCCCACCCCGGCGACACGCCGGGTGCTGGACCGGGCCGGCATGACGATCGACGACATGGACCTGGTGGAGATCAACGAGGCGTTCGCGTCGGTGGTGCTGAAGTTCCAGAAGGACCTGAAGGTGCCCGACGAGAAGCTCAACGTCTGCGGGGGCGCCATCGCGATGGGGCACCCGCTGGGGGCAACCGGCGCGATGATCACCGGGACCATGGTCGACGAGCTGGAACGCCGGGGTGCCCGCCGGGCGCTGATCACGTTGTGCATCGGCGGCGGCATGGGTGTGGCGACCATCATCGAGCGCGTCTGAGACGGGTTCTGGAAGCTTCGAAAGGGATTCGAAAACCAATGGCAGACAACACTTCCACCGCTTTCATCAACACCATCACCTGGGACAAGGACGCCGACGGCATCGTCACCTTGACCCTGGACGACCCGAGCGGCTCGGCGAACGTGATGAACGAGGACTACCGCCAGTCGATGCACGCCGCCGTCGAACGTCTTGTCGCCGAGCAGGATTCGGTGACCGGGGTGGTGGTCGCCAGCGCCAAGAAGACGTTCTTCGCCGGCGGTGACCTCAAGGCGATGATCCAGGTCCGCCCGGAGGACGCCCAGCAGGTCTTCGACCAGGTGGAGAACATCAAGGCCGACCTGCGCACGCTGGAGACCTTTGGCAAGCCGGTGGTCGCCGCCATCAACGGCGCCGCGCTCGGCGGCGGACTGGAGATCGCATTGGCCTGCCACCACCGGATCGCGGCCGACGCCAAGGGCAGCCAGATCGGCCTGCCCGAGGTGACGCTGGGCCTGCTGCCCGGCGGCGGCGGCGTCACCCGGACGGTGCGGATGCTGGGCATCCAGAACGCGTTCATGACGGTGTTGAGCCAGGGCGCCCGGTTCAAG
>NZ_JBYCLB010000509.1:0-7049 GCF_057473705.1 Mycobacterium sp. TH-M15
ATGCGTAGCCGAAGTCCAGGAAGGCGAAGGCCTGCTGGAAAACCATGATGCCCAGCACGTAGGTGCCGGTCTCCGGTCCGCCGTTGCTGCCGGTGAGCACGTAGACCAGGTCGAAGGCCTGGAACGCGTTGATGATCGAGATCACCACCACAAAGGTCAGGGCCCCGCGGATCATCGGCACGGTGATCGAGGCGAACCGGCGCAGCTCGCCGGCGCCGTCGATCCGGGCCGCCTCGTACAGCGTCTCGGGTACCCCTTGCATCGCCGCCAGCAGGATCACCGTGGCGAACGGCACGCTCTTCCACACGCTGACCAGACACAGCGAGACCATCGCCCAGTTGGGGTCGATCAACCACGGGACCGGCCCGATCCCGACCCAACCCAGCAGCAGGTTCAGCAGCCCGTTGTCGGTGTTGAACACGAACCGCCACACCACCGCCATCACCACCGCCGAGACCGCCAGCGGCAGGAAGGCGATGGTTCGGAATACGCCGATACCGCTGAGCTTCTGGTTCAGTGCGGCGGCCACCACCAGACTGATCAGCACCGTCGGGACCAGGGTGCCGACGGCGAAGACGACGGTGTTGCGGATCGCGATCAAAAACAGCGGGTCGGCGGTGAGCAGGTCGCGGAAGTTCGCCAGGCCGACGAACCTCGGCGGGGTGAACAGATTCCACCGCTGTACGGCCATGTACAGCGAAAAGCCCAGCGGGAACAGCATGAACAGCGCCACCGCGGCCAGGTTGGGCGCCACGAACCAGCGTCCGGCCCGGGCGCGACGTTTGGTTGCGGTCATTGGTTGGCCAGCACCTCGTCGATCTGCCGGGGCAGCCCGGTCTTGAGTGTGCTGGCCGGGCGCTTGCCGCGCAGCACCGGCCCGAAGGCGCGGTCCATCAGGGCGTGCACCTTGTCCCAGTACGGCGTGATCGGCATGCCTTCGGAGTGGGCCGGACCGCCGGTCAGCACGGCGAGGTTGTCGACGCCCCGGTGTGCGTCGACGAAGCCGGTCGAGTGGATCGCGGATGTGAGGGTGGGCACGAACAGCCCGGACTCACCGATCATCCGTTGGCCGGCCGGCCCGGCCAGGAACTTGACGAACTCCCAGGCCTGCTCCTTGCGCCGGCTGCCGGCGGCGATGGCCAGGCCGGTGGTGCCGATGTTGGAGTGGCCAATAACACCGCTCTCCTGCGCCCTCGGCCCGGTCGGCAGCACGGTGACGTCGAAGTCGAGCCCCTCGGCCCGCGCGAAGGTCTGGTACCGCCAGTGCCCGCCCATCGCCATCGCCGCGCGGCCCACCGAGAACAGGTCCATGGTGGAGATCGCCTGGGTGTCGGCCGCGACCGGAGCCACCCGGTGCACGGCGGCCAGGTCGGCGTAGAACTGGATGCCTTCGATGAACGTGTCGTCGTCGAAGTTCAGGTGTGTCGGGTCGATTCGCGGGGTGGACCACGGGGTGCCGTTGTTCATCCCGAACAGGCCGGCCGAGTACACCGGCGACCAGGTGTCGACGAAGCCCCACTGGGTGATCCGGCCGTTCCTGCCGCGCCTGGTCAGTGCGGTGGCCGCGTCGAGGAATTCGGCGTAGCTCCACGGCTGCTCCCAGCGGGTCGGCGGCGGCGGCACCCCGGCGTCGGCGAAGAGTCTCTTGTTGTAGAACACGAAGTTTCCCGCCCACTGCTCGGGGAACGCGTACTGGCCGCCGCCGAAGCTGAACGTCTCATACAAGGCCGGGATGCTGTCGGCGGCCAGCGTGGCGGCGAATTCCGGGTCGGCGGCCAGCATCGTGTTCAGGTCGAGGAAGACGCCGAGCTGGGCCATGCTGGCGTAGTTGAACTCCCAGGCCATCAGCACGTCGGGGCATTTGCCGCCGGCGCAGAACGTCGAGATCTGTTGCGGCGGGTCGCCCCCGGCCCGAACCACGCGGACGGTGATCTCCGGATGGTCACGCTGGAACGCGTCGATGATGTGCTGCCGGGTGTCGGCTTCGTCGGGGTTGGCCGCGAAGAAGAACGTGAGCGCGTCGTCGTCTCGGGAGCACCCGGCGGGCCACGGCGAAAACGCCGCCGCGCCCAGCGCACCGGCGCCGCGCAGAAACGCTCGTCGTCGCACCGCGGTCACACCTCGATCGGCGGATACAGTCGTTCCAGCGTGAACTGCCGGTCCCGTCGCGCCGCCCACGCGCTGGCCGCCAGCGACGCGGCCAGGATGCCGACCAGCACGGCCACCGACAACCACATCCGCGAGTCGATGCCGCCGACGGTCAGCTGTCGCAGCCCGTTGACCGCATAGGTCATCGGGTCGTAGGGGTGCAGAATCTGAAACGGCTTCGCCGTCGTCTCCACCGGATACACCCCGCCGGACGAGACCAGTTGGAACATCAGGAATGCCAGCGTGACGACCCGGCCCACCGCGACGCCGAAGACCGCGTTGAACGCCTGGATCAGCGCCAGGAACGCCGCGGCGATCAGCGCCAGGAAGGCGACCGTGCCGGCCGCGTACTTCGCCTGCAGGCCGACCCCGAAGTGCACCACCACGTACATCAACAGCACCTGAGCCACCCCGAGCAGCAGCGCCGGCCAGAAGGAGGCCAGCACCACCCGCAGTGCGCCGAGTCCGCTCACGATGGCGCGGGTCTGCAACGGGGTCAACAGCATCCAGATGATCAACGCGCCGATGAACAGCGCCAGCGGCAGGAAGAACGGCGCGAAGCCGGTGCCGAACGTCGTCGCGTGATGGGTGAAGTCCATCTCGACACCGACCGGGCTGGCCAGGATCTGGGACACCTGGATGCGCTGCTGGTCGGTGAGCGCCGAGACCCGTTCGTCGGCCTGGCCGAGTCCGCTGGCCAACTGCTGCGCGCCGTCGTCGAGTCTGACGCTGCCGTCGGTCAACTGCACCAGCCCGTCGCTGAGCTTGTGCGCCCCGTTGTCGAGCTCGGTTGCGCCGGAGCGCAGGGCGACCAGATCGGCCTTCAACCCGCCGTCCAGCGCGTGGGTGATGAACCTGCGCAGCTTGCTGTTGGGGTCACCCAGGTCGTTCTCCAACTGCTGAGCGTTGCTGCGCAGCTGCGCCAGACCGTCGTCGGTGGCCGGGTCTATCCCCGTGGCGGTGAGCAGCCGCTGCGCGCCGGCCAGGGTGTCGCCGAGCCCACGTACGTTCGGGTCGGGGTTCGCCCGCAGACTGTCGGCCACCTGGCTGACGATTCCGGCGGCCTGCCGGTAGTCGACGTTGAGCGCCGCGATCCGGTCGCTGAGGTCCTTCATGCTGCCGGAGAGCCGGGTCGCCGCCGCACCGACCTCGTTCGGGTCGATCCCCAGCGCACCGACGTCGTCGATCATCTTCAGCAGCGGGTCGGTGGCCTGCTGGATCCCGCCGGAGAGCTGCTGGGCGCCGGTGGCCAGGGTGGCCGAGCCGTCGCGGGCGGTGGCCAGGTTCTCGGCGAGCGTCGCCGATCCGTCGGACAGCTGGTGGGCACCGTCGGCGGCCCGCTTCACCTCGTCGGTCACCTGGGTCAGCGCGGTGCCGATGACCTGTTCGCCGACCTCGGCGCTGACCTGGTTGAGCACCTCCCGGGCGGCGTTCTGTCCCATCACCGAGGCCAGGTAGTTGTTGGCGTCGTTGAACCGGAATTGGATCTCGGCTTTCTGCGGGTGCTGCCCGGCCGGCGACACCACCGCTTCGCTGAAGTCGGCGGGCAGGGTGATCGAGAAGTAGTAGCTGCCGTCGGAGACGCCCTTGGCCGCCTGGTCGGCCGACATCTGGTGCAGGTCCAGCTGACCGGAGTGGATCAGGGCTTCGGACACCTGGTCGCCGGCGCGCAGTTCGTGGCCGGTGACGGTCGCGCCGCGATCCTGGTTGACCAGCGCCACCGGGATCTTGTCGACGGCGGCGAACGGATTCCAGAACGCCCACAGGTACATCGCCCCGTACAGCAGCGGCAGCACGATGATCGTGACCAGCGCCACCCGCGGCATCACACCGCGGGAGTAGCGCTTGAGGTCGGTGCCCAGCGACATTCCGGCAAGCATGGTCAGTCGTCCCTCTTCTCGTGTCTGCCGCGCCCGGGGTGGGTGAGTTCGGCCCGTTCCAGATTCTTGACGGCGATCTGTTCGGCGACGCCCAACCCCGCCGGTACTTCGTTGACGCTCGCGGTGACCACGGTCTGGTGTTCCCCCAGCGCGACCAGCCGACGGATCAGCTCCGCGCGGTTGTCGTCGCTGGCCACCTGGTCGACGCTGCCGACCACCAGCAGTGGCGGCCGGGCGGTGTTGGCCAGCGCGACCCGCAGCAACAGCCCGTTCAGTTCGTCGAG
This sequence comes from Mycobacterium sp. TH-M15, assembly GCF_057473705.1. NCBI lineage: Bacteria > Bacillati > Actinomycetota > Actinomycetes > Mycobacteriales > Mycobacteriaceae > Mycobacterium > Mycobacterium sp. TH-M15. Next base: position 4,313 of record NZ_JBYCLB010000509.1, read on the forward strand.
CTCCTCGACGTACTCGGTGAGCCGCGGCAGCGGCAGGTCACCGAAGACCGGCTGGCAGACGTTCGCCAGCTCGGCCTCGCCGGCCCGGCCGACCAACCGATACCAGCGGGCGTCCCAGCGGGACTGCTCGGTGATCAGGTCGCGCACCGTCACCGACTCGAAGACCGAGTCCAGCTGCTCGACGCCGGCCAGCGCCGACCGGGCGAAGATGTCGCGGGCCTTGCTCTGCCCGAACACGGTGACCGTCCCGGTCGCCGGCTTCATCCGGCCGGCCAGCGTCATCAGCAACGCGGTCCGCCCGGACCCGCCCGGGGCGGTCAGCACGCTGACCCCGCCGGCGGCGATGTCCAGGTCGACCGGGCCGAACACCGGCCCCCAAGGGCCGGTCATCGATATCCCCCGGGCCACGATCGCCAGCGGCGGCCCGGCGGTTTCTGCCCCGGTGTCGGCGCTCTCACTCCCCGTCATTGACCCATCAAAGCAACAACGCCGGGCAAAGCGTGCGACGGCCGCGGAATCCGGGCCGGTTTCTCGCGGTGGATCCACACCCGGCGCGCTCGGGCCGGCCGTCCGCCGGTCTACCCGAATCCGTCCGCCGGGTCGGTGTGCCCGGCCGGCCCCGGCCGCCGGGGCAGCTCGACGACCACGTTGGTGGCCTTGACCGAGGCGACCACCAGGCTGCCCGGCTGCAACGCCAGTTCGTCGACGGCCTCCCGGCTGACCAGCGACACCATCCGGAACGGTCCGGCCTGGATGTCGACCTGCGCCATCACGGCGTCCCGGGTCACGTTGGTGACCAGCCCGACCAGCCGGTTGCGGGCCGACTGGCCGACCACCGGGCTGCGGGACAGCTGTTCGGCGGCGGCCCGTTCCTGGGCGAAGCGGGCCAGCACCGCCCCGTCGACGGTGCGCGGCCCGCTGCCGGAGCTGGCGGCCAGCCGGCCGGAATCGATCCACCGGCGAACCGTGTCGTCGCTGACCCCGAGCAGCCCGGCGACTTCGGCGATTCGGAAACTGGGCACGCACCGAGCTTAAGCGCAACGGCTGCGAGCAGCACCGGGGTTGCCCTACCCCCCTGTCTGCGGGAAATACCGGATTCTGCTGACCAGCTCCCCGGGTCGGCCCAGTTCGGCGAAGAGCACCCCGGAGCCGACGCGGACGACCACCGTGCGGCCCGCGCCGATCATCTTGCCGACGTGGTTATCCCGGAGCCGCTCACCGAGCTCGGTGGCGTCGGCCGGGTCGCCGTCGCCGACCGTGATGGTGGCGCCGGGCGCCAGTAACGGTGTCGCGGTCGCCGGGTCGGCACCGGCGAGCGCGGAGACCACCGCGCCCACCTGCCGTTTGGCCCGCCGGCCGGGCCGGCGGAAACCCGCCGCGAAGCCGGCCGCCCCGACCGGGCCTTGATTACCCAGCAGACCGCGGCAGAGCTGCGCCGCCGCCGGCGCGGCGGCCAATCCGTTACGAAGAAACCGCCCCATCATCGCCGGCAGCTCCCAGTAGGCCCGCAGCCCGGTGATCCGCCAGTCGCCGTCGACGCGGTGCAGGTCATAGCGCAGGAACGCCGGGATGTGCATCACCACCGCCGGTCCCATCGCGACCTCCAACTCGAGGTCGCGCACGACCGTCGAACCGCGGACGATGTCCAGGTCGCGGTGGAAGGTGATGTCGCGCGGCCCGATGAAGGTGTCGTAGAAGCGGCCGATCTGTGCCGGCCCGACGTGTGGCCGTGACCCCACCGGGTCCTCGATCCGCCCGTCGGCGGCGAACAGCCCGGTCCAGCCGGCGCGGTCGTGGGCGGCGGCGGCCTGCGGTGACCGTTCCACCGCCGCCAGCAGGTCTGCTGCCGCGGCGCCCATCAGGCGGCGACCTCGGTCAGCGCGACCCCGGTGGCCCGCATCGCCGCCAGCGCGGCGGCGGTCGACTCGGCGGCCACTCCCACGCTGAGGTCGGTGAGCACGGTGGTGGCGAAGCCGGCGCGGGCCGCGTCCTCGGCGGTCTGGCGCACGCAGTAGTCGGTGGCGATGCCGACCACGTCGACCGCGTCCACCCAGCGCTGGCGAAGCCAGTCGGCCAACGCGGTGCCCGCGTCGTCGACGCCGTCGAAGCCGCTGTAGCCCGGGCCGTAGGCGCCCTTGCGGAACACCGCCTCGATCCGGCCGGCGTCCAGATCGGGGTGCAGCTCGGCGCCGGGGCTACCGGCCAGGCAGTGCGGCGGCCACGACGACCGGTAATCCGGGTGATCGGAGAAGTGCTCGCCCGGGTCGACGTGGTCGTCGCGGGTGGCCACCACGTGTCGGTAGCGGTCGGTGGCGCTCAGGTGGCGGCTGATCGCGCGGGCCACCGCCGCGCCGCCGGCCACGGCCAGCGCTCCGCCCTCGCAGAAGTCGTTCTGCACGTCGACGATGATCAGCGCCCGCATACCGACCACGCTATCGCCGGCCGCGCCATGCGTACACGCCCCAGGACCCGATCACCAGCAGCAGGGTGATCAGTTCGGCGGTTCCCACCCGGTCGGCCGGGTAGACCACGCCGGTGAGGTAGTGGGCGATGAACCCCTCCGGCGGAAGCGGCGCCATCCGGGCCCGGGCCCGGGCCCAGCGCTCCAGCCAGGTCAGCGGACAATCCAGGTGTGCCACCATGATCAGCACCCCCCAGGTCACCGCGGCGACGTGCAGCCAGATGCTGCGCCGCCACCGCAGCGCCAGAAACCCGCCGATCACGACGTAGCAGACGA
>NZ_JBYCLB010000510.1:0-2655 GCF_057473705.1 Mycobacterium sp. TH-M15
GCGCCTCGCCGAGGTTGGTCGCCCCGCACACGAACGGCACGGTGAACTGCCACTTGTCGATGTGGTGGGTGTAGTCGGCCGGGGTGAGCACCTCGGATTCGTCGATGTAGTCCACCCCGAGGCTCTGCAGGATCTGCGCCTCGACGAAGTGCCCGATCCGCACCTTGGCCATCACCGGGATGGTGACCGCGGCAACGATGCCCTCGATCATGTCCGGGTCGCTCATCCGCGACACCCCGCCCTGGGCGCGGATGTCGGCGGGGACCCGCTCCAGCGCCATCACCGCCACGGCACCGGCACCCTCGGCGATCCGGGCCTGCTCGGGGGTGACGACGTCCATGATCACGCCGCCCTTGAGCATCTCGGCCATACCGCGCTTGACCCGCGCGGTCCCGGTCTGCCCGTTGCCGCCCGGCTCGCTGCCGTTCGACCCGTTCTGCGCCGCGCTCTCCACCTGTGCTTCTCCTTCGCCGCTGCCGGCGACCAGTCTAGTGCGGTGCGGCGATCGGTTTTCGCCACCGGGCCTCGGCCGGGCCGCAGGTTGACAACAACCCTGCCGCTTCCTGAGCAAAGCATGTAGATTGGCCGAACCGGCCGGAGGTCGGTCCGCCCGAGGAAGACCACAAGGAGTCAGACAGCATGCATCGTGTCCCCGGAAATCGGCGTCCGGCCGTAGCTGCGACCACCCTGGCGGCGCTGGCCGTCGGTGGAGCGATCGCGGGCGCCGGCATCGCCGCCGCCGACCACGGCAGCCAGTCGTTCACCATCGCCCCCGTCGTCCAAGGCGGCGGCCCACCGGCGCCGCCGGCGCCACCGGCACCGGAGCCCGCCGACTCGGCCGCGCCGCAAGCCCCGGGTGACGCCCCGGCGGATGCGCCGAGCGCACCACAGCAATGACGCCGACGGCAGGGCATGCATCGGTCGGCGGGATAGGTGCGGATCGGTGACCGGCCCCGCCGTCAGGTGACTCGGCTCCGGCTGGCCCGCCTGGGTGTGGCGGTGTCGGCCGGCGCGCTGTTCTATGCCAGCTTCCCGCCGGTCAACTGGTGGTGGGCCGCCATCCCGGCGTTTGCGCTATTGGCGTGGGTGTTGACCCGGCCGGAGACGACGATCGTGGGCGGCGCCGGCTACGGGCTGGCTTTCGGCATGGCCTACGCCGTGCCGCTGGTGCCGTGGGCCGGCTCCTTCGCCGGACCGCTGGCCTGGCTGGGCCTGGCCGGACTGATCGCGCTGTTCACCCCGTTCTTCGGCCTGGCGGCGGTGCTGGTCCGACGGCTGCCGGGCTGGCCGGTGTGGTTCGCTGTGTTGTGGCAGGTCGCGGAGTGGCTGCGGTCGTGGGTTCCGTTCCGCGGAGTCCCCTGGGGAGTGGTGGCGGCCGGTCAAGCCGGCGGACCGCTGTTGCCCCTGGTGCGCCTGGGCGGATCGCCGTTGCTGTCGGTCCTGGTCGTGCTGGCCGGCTGCAGCCTGACCGCGATCGCCCGCGAGATCGCGGCGACGTCCGGTACGGCCAGCCGGCTGCGGGCGTCGGCGCCGGCCGGGGTGTACCTGGGGGTGGTGTCGCTGCTCGCGGTTACCGCGTTCGCCCTGGTGCACCGGCCCGCACCGGCCGACCAGCCATCGGTGAGCGTGGCGGCGGTGCAGGGCGGTGTGCCCCAGCTCGGCTACGACTTCAACGCGCAGCGGCGCGCCGTGCTGGACAACCACGTCCGCGAGACGCTGCGGCTGGCCGAGGACATCCGGGCCGGCAAGGCCGCCCGCCCGGCGTTCGTGGTGTGGCCGGAGAACTCGTCGGACATCGATCCGCTGATCAACCCCGATGCGGGCCGGCAGATCACGGTCGCCGCTCGGGCGGTGGGGGTGCCGATCCTGGTGGGAGCGCTGCTGATGGTGCCGGGCACCCCCGCGAACTTCCCCGGCTACACCAACACCGTGATCGTCTGGGAGCCGCAGACCGGACCGGGCGAGCGGCACACCAAGCAGTTCGTACAGCCGTTCGGCGAGTACCTGCCGTGGCCGGCGTTGTTCGCCCGGTTCGCCACCCACATCAACCGGTACGGCTACATCACCGCCGGCCGCAGCACCGGCGTGGTGCACGCCGGCGGTGTCGCGGTCGGTGTGGGCAGCTGCTGGGAGGTGACGTTCGACCGTGCGCTGCGGCAGTCGGTGAACAACGGCGCGCAGCTGCTGGCGGTCCCGGCCAACGCGGCCACCTTCGGCACGCTGATGAGCGAGCAGGAGCTGGCCTTCGCCAAAGTCCGTGCCGTGGAACTGGACCGGTACGTCGTCGTCGCCAGCACCACCGGGGTCAGCGCGGTGATCACCCCGCACGGCGGCGAGTCGGCCCGGACCGGCTACGTCACGCCGGCATACCTGGACGTCCCGGTCGGCCTGCGGACCGGCGTGACCCCCGCGGCCCGCTGGGGCGCCGCGCTGCAGGCGATGCTGGTCGGCATCGGCGCCGCTGCGGTGCTGGCCGCCACGGCCGCGCGGTGGCGGCGACACCGCACACCCGGCCGCGGCGGGTCCACCGTCTCCCCCGGGGCGCCGGCCGATCAGCGGATCGGCTGAGGCTTCGGCGGCGCGGCCGCGTCGGCCGCCGCGTTCGCCGCGGCCAGCCGCTCGCCCAGCTGCAGCGGGTACACCGTCTCCCCCGCT